>JAHZJA010001504.1 GCA_022601155.1 Deltaproteobacteria bacterium
ACACCGACTTCATCCTCGCCACCGTGGGCGAGGAGCTGGGATTCATCGGCATCGCGCTGGTGCTGGGCCTGGTGGCACTGCTCGTATGGCGCGGCCTGGTCATCGCCCGGCAGGCATCGGATCGGTTCGGGACGTACCTCGCCACCGGTCTGAGCGCACTGTTCGGTCTGCAGGCACTGGTCAACATGGCGGTGGTCCTCGAGCTCATCCCGGCCAAGGGCATCACGCTGCCGTTCCTGAGCTACGGCGGTTCGTCACTGCTGGCGAGCCTGGGTGCGGTCGGGATCTTGTTGAGCATCTCGCGGAGACCCGCGGCATGGCGGCTGAGCGACCAACGTGGACGACGTGGTTCCGCGGCCGACCGACGGCCCGGGGCCGCCAACCCAGCGGGGCCTCGCAACGCCCGTCGGCTCCCCCCGCAGCCCAGTCCCGCCTGATCGGCCATCACCGCCGCCACACGCGCGGGGAGGATGAGTGGCTGTTTTCGGTGTTTTCTGGGCTCGACCCGTGCAAAATCTTCGTTGGTTGCTAGGTGTGGTGCCAGGACGGATCCATGCCGCAGACGGTTGACCTCACCGAGGACCTTCACACGTTGGTCGAGTTGGCCAGCCAACCGGCTGCGCTCGACGACGTCCTCGAACGGGCGTTGCACTCGTTGCGCGCAGCCCTCCCCTACGACCTGGCGGCCCTGTACGAGCTGGATGGTCCAACCCTCAAGATGCGCGCCGCGGTCGGTCCGCTGGCGACACCACAGCTGCGGTCACACGACCTGCCAGTGGCTCGCTTTCCCACCGTCCGGCGGGCGCTGGAGCTGCGACAGCCGCTGCCGCTCGATGCCCACGACCACAACGGCGAGGAGGGTGACCCATACGACGGCGTGCTCGACCTGCCCCCTGGACACTCGTGCATGGTGGTCCCGCTGTTTGCGGGGGGCGAAGACCTCGGCATCATCACGCTCGATCGCCAGGTGTGCGAGACCTACTCCCAGGACGCCATCAATCTGGCGGGGGTCTACGGTCAGGTGGTCTCCATCGCCATCGCGTTCGCCCGCCAAGCCGAGCACCTGGACCGCTACCGCAAGCAGCTCGAGCGTCACAACCGTCTGCTCCTCGAGGAGATCGGCACCACCGACACCGCCATCGAGCGGCTCGAGGCCAGCCTCAGCCCGTCGATGCGCGAGCTCGCGCGACTGGCTCGGCAGGTGGCCGATGCCGACATGCCCGTGCTGATCCGGGGTGAGACCGGAACCGGCAAGGAAGTCTTGGCCCAGGCCATCCACGCGTGGAGCCGGCGCGCCAACCGACCCTTCGTCAAGCTCAACTGCGCCGCCATCCCCGAGCACTTGGTGGAGAGCGAGCTGTTTGGGCACGTACGCGGTGCGTTCTCGGGAGCCACCCGCGACCGGGCCGGCCGCTTCGTCACCGCCAACCACGGCACGATCCTCCTCGACGAGATCGGCGACATGCCGAGCGCGGTGCAGGGCAAGTTGCTTCGCGTCTTGCAAGAGCACACCTTCGAGCCCGTGGGATCCGATCGCAGCGTGAAGGTCGACGTCCGTGTGCTCGCAGCCTCGCATGTCGACCTCGAGGCCGCGGTCAAGGCCGGCCGCTTCCGCGAGGACCTGTATTACCGCCTGGCCGTGTTCCCGCTGGAGCTACCGCCGCTGCGCCAGCGCTCCGAAGACATCCCCTCCATTGCACAACGCACCCTCGACGAGATGTCCCGCCGCACCGGACGGGGCCCGTGGAGCCTGTCCGACGCCGCGAGAGATCGCCTGCTGGCCGCGCGATGGCCCGGCAACGTTCGCGAGCTGGTCAACGTGCTCGAGCGCGCCACGATCCTCCAGCCCGGCGGGGTCATCGATCCCTCGCATCTGGCCCCGCCCGCGCGCAGCCACATCGCACTCGCCGCGCCGCAACCCACCGCTGCGCTGGGTGATAACCCGCTGCCGCTGCGCGAGGCCGAGCGCCGCCACCTCATCGCCGCCCTTCAGCGCACGGGCGGCAAGATCTACGGTCGCGACGGCGCGGCGCAGCTGTTGGACCTCAAGCCAACAACGCTGCAGAGCAAGCTCAAGAAGCACGGGATCGACCGGCTCCAGGTACTCCAAGGTGGGTCGAGCGAGGCGCCGCCGTCCTCTTCGACGCCGACGGCCACCCTGGTGTCCCGAGAGTACGACCCCCACTCCCTTCCTGCGCAATGAGCCCTCGGCGTGTCTCACTCAGCTGAGACACGCCCGTGGTGTACTGCCGTGGCGTTGGATCAGCCCAATTCCACCATTGTCGACCGCGGCCTCGATGTGCTCGATGGAGCCCATGCTCTGGTCGACGTCGCGTTCGCGCATGACCTCGCCGTCGGCTTCGTCGACCGCGGGATCCACGAGTGCGCCACCTCGATCACCCATGCGCTGATCGAGCTGCTGTTGGGGCTCCACGAGGAGCTGCGCGTGGTCGACAGCCAGGGCCGGATGGGCGCGCTGCTGGCGATGGCCGAGCCGTGCTGCGACGCACTCCAGGAGCTGCTCCTCGGGGTCGCCCATCCCATGGGTACACGGCCCGTGTTCGCCTTGCTGCACCTCGAGCGGCCGATCTCGCGGGCCTTCGCCCACCTGGCCGCCGTCGGTCGGCTGGGGGCCACGACCCCGATCACGGACGCACAGCGGGCGAGCTTGTGTGCTGCCACCGAGGCACTGCTGGCCAACCTCGAGTCGTTCCGTGAGCTGCTGCAGGCGCTCGATCCCGTCGAGGTCGCGCGGAGCGTGCAGCCGATGGCCGCCGCGCCCAGCGAGTGAGCACGACCGTCGGCCTGCGGCCGAGCACGACGCCCCTTCGCCAAAGCACGAGGCCAATCGAAGGACGGCCGGTCCCGTGACCAGTGGACGAAGGCGGTCGGCTCAATCGTGCGCCGTGTCGTCCACGCCGTCGTCTTCGTGGACGAGCGCTCGCATGGTCTGCGCCCATTGATCGAACTGCCGCAGGCTGAGCTGGGCGGTGGCCTCGTCGCGGGCGAGCTGCCCCATCCACTCCGCGAGCCTGCGTCGAGCATCGAACAGGCGCTTCTTGACGGCCCCCGGCTTGAGGTCGAGCAACTCGCCAATCTCGCGGGTCGACATCCCCTCCCAGTAGTGCAACTCGAGCGGTAGCTGCTGCTCTATGGGCAGCCGGCGCAGCGCCAACAGCAGCACCCGTTGCTGCTCCCGCTCCGCCGCCACCGCACTGAGCCGGGGGGCCCAGCTGCTGCGCGCATGCGTGGCGGGATCTTCGACCGGCTGCTCCCCCTGGCGCCGCCGGTCGTAGCGCATCCGCATGCGAACCTGGTTGCGGGCGATGCCGAGGAGATAGGGTCGGAAGCGCTCGACCTTCTCGATCTCGTCGCCGCGTTCGAGGCAGGCAAGAAACGTGCGCTGAACCACATCCGACACCTCCACCGTTGGGGGCGTCAGCGCGGCGACGAGCCGGTAGACCAGCTCGAAGTGGCGTTCGACGAGCTGATCGCCCGCCTTTGTGTCACCTTGACTCCACGCTGACATCAGCGCGTGATCTGTGGGTTCGGTCGGCACCACGAACATTCGGACGCGGTGAACAATACCCCAAGCCCGCGCGTGATCATGTGGCCGAGCCCATGCCCGAACACGCGTCCCAACCGGCGGCCGCCACCCCACCCGGCGCCGACCAGCGCCTCGACGTCGTCGAGATGTTCCGGGCCAAGGCTGCGGTCCGCATCGGGTTGTTCCAGGGCCAAGGGGGCGTAGCTGCCCCCCCATCGGAGCCGACCGTCGGGCGCTACACGCTGACGCGAACGATCGGCCAAGGGGGGTTCGGCACCGTCTTCCTAGGGCACGACCCGCAGCTGCACCGAGACGTCGCCGTCAAGCTCGTCCCTCTCGAGTCCGATCCTCTCACCGACACCGCGGCGGCGGCCGAGGCCCAGGCCATGGCGCGGCTGCGGCACCCGTCGCTGGTGGTCGTCCACGACGTGGGAACCTGTGACGCGTCGCGGCTGCTACCTGGCGCGCGTCGATGCCTGTTCATCGTGATGGAGCTGCTCGAGGGAGGACCCCTCCGGCAGTGGTCGGCGCAGCCTCGCACGATCCGCGAGATCCTCTCGGTGTTCGTGCAGGCGGGCGAGGCGGTGGTCGCCGCCCACGAACGAGACGTGGTCCACCGCGACCTCAAGCCGAGCAACATCCAGGTCGACGGAACCCGGGTGACGGTCCTCGACTTCGGGCTCGCGCGAGTAATGGAGGCACAACGCAGCCATGCTCACGACCCCACCTACCAGGCGACCTCCCCGACCGGGACGCCCAGCTACATGGCGCCCGAGCAGCACATGGGTATGGATGTCGGACCGGCCGCCGACCAGTACTCCCTGGCCGTGTGCCTGTACGAGGCGGTGTTCGGGCACCTGCCGTTCCAGGGCCACGACGCGCATGCGCTCGCCATCGCGAAGCACTCGGGGCCCCCCGTGCTTCCCGTTCGCCGTGGCCTCCAGCGCCGCCAGCGTCGAGCGTTGCGCCGTGCCCTCGATCCCGATCCAACCCGGCGGTTCCCCACCATGCGCGCGTTCGTGGATGCGATCGCTCCGCAGCGTCGGGTCGGCGTGTGGCTGGCGAGCGCGGTGGTCGTGAGTGCGCTGGGGCTGGGGCTGGGGCTGGGGCCCGCAGCGGAGGACACGTCCGATTCCTGCACGCAGTTCAATGAGCACGCCCGGGTGCTTCGCGGCCAGGCTCTCGGCTCCGCGAGCAACGACACCAGTCCCCAGAGCACCGCACCGGGGGCAGCACAGGACCTTCGCGATCAGTTCGATACTCGGCTCACGGCGTGGGCACGGGCGAGAACCGATGCCTGCCACCAGCAGATCGCGAGCTCGCCCGAGCAACCGCCATCGACCCTCATCTATTGTCTCGACCGCTACTCCACGCGGCTATCGACCGTGGGTGAGCTGCTGACGACTCACGACCCCACGGTGGCCTCTCACCTCGGTCGTGTCGCTGGACTCTTGGACGGCCTCGACCGGTGCGAGCGAGCGCAGCCGCTTCCGCCACTTCCCGGGTGGCTCATCGACGATGTCGCCGCGGGGCTGGAGGTCGACGCGCTCATCGTCCGCGCCGAGGCCCAGTCCGAGAGCGGCCAGCGATCCCTGGCCCACGACGATGCCGAGGCAGCGCTGAACGAGGCACGCACCCTCCGAGCTCCAGGGCTCGAGGCCGAAGCGGCGTTCGTGTTGTGCCGCAACCACGGAAAGGCCAAGGGCCGCGCGGTACTCGAGGAAGTCTGCGAACAGGCCCTGCTCGCCGCCGAGCGTGCGCAGCGGCCCCGCCTGGCGATCCGCAGCCGAATCCACATCGCCCTGGTCTACGCCCGCACCCGCCCCGACATCGCGCTGCATCATCTCGAGCAGGCTCGGGCCCGCCGTCAACAACTCGGCGACGATGCGCTCCTCGATGCCCGCCTGGCCTGGATCGAAGCCCAGGTCGAGGTGGGCCGAGGTCATCGACAAGAAGCGATCGAGACCCTGCTGATGGTCCGTAGCGTGCTCCGCGACGAGTACGGTCCCAATGGATCGGATGTGCTCGGAGTGACCAACGATCTCGCCCTCGCCTACGAGGACGCAGGCGCCTTCGATGAGGCACGGGCCGAGCTGACCCGCGTGCTCGACATCATCCAACGGACGCGAGGGCCCGACCACCTCACCGCGGGCGCGGTCCTCAACAACATCGGTCTCGCCTGCGACAACGCCGGAGACATCGACTGCGCGCAGGATGCCTTCGAGCGCGCGTTGGCCATCAAGGAGCGGGCGGCCGGCCCTGACTCGCCGGAGCTGCTGTCGACGCTGGAGAACCTGGTGTTCACCTACAAGGCGCGCGGTGCCTACGAAGACGCACACACCCTCGCGAGGCGCGTGATCGAGATCGCCGACCCTCTACCCGCAGAACAAGAACGTCTCGACCGCATGCGGGCGTTCGAGATCAGTCTCAGCGGAGCCCCGTTCGACGCGCAGGCTTGCCGCGATCTCGAGGTCATCCTCGACCGCCGCAGCAAGGACCCGCGCCGTCTGTTCCCCGTCGTCATCGCCGATCAAACGGCCCGATGCTGGATCGAAACGGGCAGAGTGAGCACGGGGTGTGCTCTGTACGAACGTTTCGCCGACCCCGCCCAGGCGTGGTCGATGGATGCCCGCGACGACGCGATTCTGATCAGCAAGCGCGCGTGGTGCTCGGCTCGGCTCGGCCGACACGCCGAAGCCATCGGGAGGTTCGAGACGCTGGAGAACACGCCCGGGGCCTCGGCCACCGCCCGAGTTCGAGCCCTCGTCGCCCGGGCGGTGCTGGTCGGCTCGAAGACCGAGCGCGGCATGGCGCTGCTGGACCGAGCAACGACCCCGGCTCCTGACGCACCGGCCGACCCGTCGCCCCCGACCCGCCAGCAGTTGCTCGACGCCACCACCCAGTGGCTCGCCGAGTAGTCGCTCCGCCGAACTACCGTGCCCGACGGAGCGAGACGATCAGTATAGAGACCGAAGGCCCTTCACATCACCGCGGCCGAACACCCGATTGACGCTCGTGCAGTCGCCCGTGGCCGGAGCCATGACCAGGTTGCACTGACTTGTGTGCCCCAGCCCATAGGCGTGCCCGAACTCGTGGGTCGCCACGCCCCGCAACGAGAATCGGTCGGTACAGCTCGCGGGCGGGTTGTTGCCCGTGTACCACTTGACGGCCTTGTCGTAGCGCATGTCCATGTCGGTGATCCGAGCGACCGCACCGTCGCCGATGGCTCTCGTGCACGTCACCGCGAGCGTCGAGCCAGGGAGTGGACCCCACCCGATGACGTTGATGCCGTCTTGCGACTGGGCCGCCTTGCAGAAGATGGTGCCGCTGGACACACCCACGCTCGGCACGACATTGGTCTCTCCCTTGTAGGACTGGGTCGCGCTGACTTGATCGGCCATGTTGCACGAGTTGCGCGACTTGGGCACCGCCACCGCTCCGTTCTTGAACGCGTTGATCGCGGCCGTCTTGCCCACGGGGCTGTTGGCGTGGCGATAACGCCAATTGAGCCGACTCTTCCACTTGGCCGGGGTGTTGTTGCCGAAGACGTAGCTGAACGACTGGTCCTGGCACTTGCCCGCACAGGCGGCTGCCGTGCCCTCGGGCAGGCCCAGCAGGTGATCGTCGGGATGGATGATCCGAACGCGGCCGTCCGTGTCGTGGGCGAGGGTCGCCGAGGTCGTGCCGCCGTCCTCGTACATGATGTCGATCGCGAGCATCGAGCCAGGCTCGGGTACTGGCAGAAGAACGCCGTCCTCGACCTCGACCATGTCACCGACGGCTACGCCAAAGACCTCCTCCTCGGACTCGTCGTGGTCGAGCGGGGTAGGGTCGTCGGCCGGCTCGACATCGGGATCGGTCGCCATGTCGCTGTCTTCGTCCTCGGCCGCCTGCGACAGGTCATCCTCGGACTCGATACCTTCGGCCGAGCATGCACCTGTAAGGCCGACTACAGAGGCAATGAGGAGTGAGAAGATCGAGCGTTGGCGATTGATCGGTTCCATGGTTTCTCCACCTCCTCCTTGCCCGAGCACCGAGACCGGTTACTGGGAACGTCTGGTGGCCGGCACCGCTCGGAGTGCAAACACGCTCGGGGCTTGGAGCGAGCGTCTGCCCGATCCAAACCCCGCGCGCCGTGGCTCCGCGTGGAGCTCACCGTCTCGCCGTGGCTGGGCTACGGCGAGTAGGGCCCCACCGGGCCCCCAAACTGCGGCCAGATACCGTCGACGACGGCGACCTCGAACTGGGCGATGTCCTTGTACGCGATCGCGATCGTGCCGTTTTCGTAGTCGTACGCGATCGAGGGCATGACGCCGTTGGGCGCCACGGTCTGGGCCGGACGCCAGCCCACTCCCGGACGGCGCGTGGTCACCATGATCTCGTCGGTCGTCTGTTCGACGAACGTGACGTACGGGTGGCGGCCCCAGCCGATGTCCATCGACGGCCAGCACGGCTCGCCGGTGTAGGCGACCTCGGAGTTCGTCCAGCTCGAGCCCAAGACCTCCTCGGCGACCCGATACTCCAGATCATACGGTAGGAAATCGAGCCCCCCGCAGCTCCAGGCCTCGTTGGCGTCGAAGACGACGTGCTGGAGGGCCACCGATGCGATGGCCGGAACCCCGAATCCGGTGTGGCTGGGCGCGTTGCTGGCGAGCCCATCGTCGAGCCGTGCCACCGACAGCATACCCAGCTTCAACGACGTGGGGAGCAACGAGACGAGGTACTCGAGGCTCCACGCGGGTACGGGGATGTCCACGAACAACTGGAGCGACCGAAAGATCAGCCCGGTCAACCTCGGAGTGCTCGGCCACGTATCCCCGTAGTAGGCGACCTGGGGCCGGATGCGGTCGTCGGACTCGTGCCGGAATGACGTCGTGTCGCATCGGTAGTTGTCCCCGTGAATAGCGGTAAGGGTAGAGGCGGAGGGCACCACGGTGCAGGTCCACTCGTCGTTCTCGAGGTCCTTTCGAATGTCCAAGAGCGAAGACCCCGGGTTGACGATGTGCACGGTGTCGGCCTCCATACCGAAGACGCCACCCAGCTCGACTTGGGGCTTTCCAAACAGGCCATAGACAGGCGTCTCACAGGCAGCGCTGATGCTCTCGCATTGCCAGGCCAAACCGGTGCCGCAGTTGCCCCCTCCCGGGCCGACCCGGGTCGCCAGCCACAGCTTGTTGGCGATGCTGTACACGATGTAGGGCCGGCCCGTGACCGGGTCCATGGCGAGGGCGGGCCAGTCGTAGGTGACGGCGGGAAAGATGGTGGGAAAGTCGACATCCTCGGTCGTCCACGTCGCGGTCGCCAGGTAGTCGCCCACCTCGACATGCCGCTGTGCATAGCGAATGCTGTTGCTCGCCTCGTCGACGTAGGCCAACCCATTGATCTTGGTCGGCGCGGGAAACCCCTGCGTCGCGATCGTAAACTGGAGATCCGGTCGGCCGCCGGCTGGCCCGGTCCCATCGATGACGGTCGGAGCCGAACCCTCCCATCCGGCATGGGCCGAGGTCGATATCGTTGCCACCGCGACCACGACCACGGCAAGGGCCCCCGTCTTCAGCGTCCGTCTTTCTATGTCCATGTTCATGGTCCTCACGAAGGATCGACCGACGGCAGTAGCGGTGTGACACCGCCTTGTGCAGGTGACACACCGCTCGACGCGACGCGAACCGCGCCATTCGCACCGCGGGCAGTTGCTGGTTCATCGACGGCCTTACCCCCCACCGCGGCCGCCGCTGCAGGTGCGTGGCCACGATCCACCGCACCGTGACGCGTCCACCGTCGTTGCCGGGTCGCGACCGCCTGGGTACCGTCGTCGCGGTCGATGCCCAACCGCCTTGCCGACTCCACCAGTCCCTACCTCCGGCAGCACGCCGACAACCCGGTGGACTGGTACGAGTGGGGCCCCGAAGCGCTCGCGCGCGCCAAGACGGAAGGCCGGCCCATCCTGCTGTCGGTGGGCTACAGCTCCTGCCACTGGTGCCACGTGATGGCCCACGAGTCATTCGAAGACGAGGCCACCGCGGCCGTCATGAACGAGCGCTTCATCAACATCAAGGTGGACCGCGAAGAGCGACCCGACATCGACACCATCTACCAGCGCGTGGTCCAGCTGATGGGCCAGGGTGGCGGCTGGCCGCTGACCGTGTTCCTCACCCCAGACCAACATCCATTCTACGGCGGCACCTACTTTCCGCCCGTGCCCAAGTACGGCCGCCCCAGCTTCAGCCAGCTGCTCGACGCGATCCATCGCATGTTCCACGACGATCCGGACCAAGTCGTCGAGCACGCCACCAGCTTTCGCGAGGGGTTCGAGCATCTGGCCACGATCATCGACCAGGAGTCGGCCGAGGCCTCGGGCGACCCTGTCCCACCAGACCCCGCGGCGCTCGAGCTGGCGGTGCAGCGCCTGTTGACACGGCTCGATCCCCAGTGGGGTGGGTTCGGGCGCCAGCCCAAGTTTCCCAACCCCTCGTCGCTCGAGCTGTTGGCCGCGGTGGCACGCCGCGAAGGAGCCGACACGGTCGTCGTCGAGGCGCGGCGGGGGCTCGCCAACACGCTGGAGAAGATGTACCGCGGCGGCATCTACGACCACCTGCGCGGCGGTTTTGCCCGCTACAGCACCGACCAACGCTGGCTGGTCCCGCACTTCGAGAAGATGCTCTACGACAACGCGCAGCTGCTACCCCTGTACGCCGAGGCGGCGGCGCAGTACCCCGAGCGCGAGCATCTCCACCGGGTCGTGACCGAGACCCTCGAGTACCTGGCCGCGGACATGCGCACCGAGCAGGGCACGTTCTACGCCGCGACCGACGCCGACAGCGAAGGCGTGGAAGGCAAGTACTTTTGCTGGACCCCGACTCAGGTGAGCGCCGTCCTCGACGACGACGCGCTGGCGCAGACGCTGTGCACCGTCTACGACGTGACCGAGGCCGGCAACTTCGAACACGGCTGGTCGATCCTCAACCTCCCCCGCCCCCGAGACGAACATGCGCGCGCCATGGGGCTGTCGCCGACCCAGCTCGACGAGCAGCTCGCCCGAGCCCAGGCCCGACTGCTCGAGCATCGCTATGGTCGCGTGGCGCCGCATCGCGACGACAAGGTCCTCACCAGCTGGAACGCACTGCTGGTGAGCGGACTGGCCCGCACCGCGATGGCCTTGCGTGCCCGCGGCGATCGTCCGGGGGCCGAGCGTGCACAGGCGCTGGCCCTGGGCGCAGCCATCCCGCTGCTCGACCAGCACGTGGACGACCAGGGCCGGGTGTTCCGTGCCGCCTTCGAGGGGCGCGTCCATACCCGCGGCGTACTGGATGACGTCGCCTATCTGGGCCGTGCCTGCCTGGACCTCCACGAGCTCACGCTCGACCCGAGATGGTTACCGCCTGCCCGCGCGCTCGCCAGCCACATCCTCCACCAATACATGCGCCCGGGCGGCGATGGCTTCTACTTCACGGCGCTCGATGCCGAGGCGCTCATCGATCGCACCGAGAGCCAGCACGACGGTCCCATCCCCTCGGGGCTGGGCGTCACCCTGGAGCTACTGCTTCGCCTCGACCACGCCGACATGGCCCCGCCCATCACGACCGAGACGATCCGCGCCGTGCTCGATCGTTTTGGGGGCGCCACCGCACAGCCGCAGGGATACGCCAGTCTGCTCGGAGCCGCCCGTCATGCGGCCCCCAACGCAATGCACGTGACCCTGCGCGGCCCCGCGCCCGACGACCCCAGTGTCCGTGCGCTTGCCGCCACCGTCTACGCTCTCCGGGTCCGTCTGCCCGACGCGCTGAGCCTGCACTTCACCGAGGCACCATCGGTCGATGCCGTCGTGTGCCGGGGACATGTCTGCCGACCACCCGTGAGCGACCCCGAGGCCCTGCACGCCGAACTCGCAGGCTGAGGGCGATGGCGGCCGGGATCCAGCCTCCTCATCGGCCGTGGCCAAGACCCACGGGGGAGCGTTAGACTTAGCGCCCGCCGCACATGCCCTACGTCGAGTACGCCTGCGAGGGACGCCTGCTGTTCCGCACCGAGACGACCGAAGGAGCGCAGTTCGTGCCGCGCGTCCACGAGATCGTCGTCATCGACGACACGCCCTACCAGGTGGTCGACGTCGAGTACTGGGCTCGGCGCATGGGGGCCACCGATCGGCGCTTCGTGTGGCCCACCGTCTACGTGATCCCCGTCCCGTCGGACGAGTGGGATCGCCGTCTCGAACGCCGCAACACGCGGGCTGATCACGGCAAACCCCCCATCCGTTACTGACGGGACCCCATGCCCCCCTTGCTGCGGTCCAAGCGTTTGTCCATGGATATGCTGCGCCCGCTGCTCCCCGCACGGGAGTGGGAGCGCGTGCAGGCCTATCCCGTGCAAGACGCCGGCCTGGGCACCGACGCCTTCGGCACCCGCCGCGATCTGCTGGGGTTCGCCTACGCGCTCGGATACTGGCTGCATCGCCACTATTTCCGGGTCGTCTCCGCCGGACACGAGCACATTCCCAGCCACGGTGGTGGCGTGGTGGTGGGCAACCACAGCGGGGTGCTCCCGTTCGACGGCATGATGCTCGGCGCCGACGTGTTCCGCTACACCGAGCCCCCCCGCCTGGTTCGGTACATGGTGGACTACTTCGTCTATCAGATGCCGTTCGTCGGCGCGTTCTTCCGCGGCGTGGGCCAGATGCCGGGGACCCGTCGAAACTTCGACGGGCTCATCGAAGAGGGTCACCTGGTGGGAATCTTCCCCGAGGGTGCCGAGGCGCTGGGCAAGCCCAAGGAGCGCCGCTACGAGCTGTTGTCGTTCAGCCAGGGGCATGTCGAGCTCGCAGCGCGTCACGGCGTACCCGTGCTCCCGTTCGGCTTGGTGGGCGCCGAGGAGCAGCAGACGATGGTCGCCGACCTACGCCCGCTGGCCAAAGCGCTGCGGCTCCCCTACTTCCCGATCACCACCACGTTTCCTTGGTTCGGTCCGCTGGGGCTCCTGCCCCGGCCTTCTCGCTACTTCATCCACTACGGCGAACCCCTTCAGATCGACCCCGACGCCCTGCGCAGCATGGAGCTGCGCAACCGTGAGGTCGAGCGCGTCCGCGACTCGGTCGCCGTGCTCATCGCCAAGGGCCAGGCCACACGCCGCGAATATCGAGGCACCGCGCAATGAACACCCCCGGCAACCGCGGCCGCATGGAACTGGCTGGCGACGGCAACGAGCCCGGCACCCTGCGCGCCTCTCGACGACGGGTCTTCATCGCGGGCGCACGACGGCGGGTCGCCGTCCACCTCATCGAGCGGCTCATCTCCGACCCCGATGTCGAGGTGGTGCTCGCGGTCGACCGCGGCGCCTGTCCGCCCACCCTGCTGGGCTGCGACCCCGAGCGCTTCGTGTTTGCGTCGGCCGATCTGTCGCGACGCCGCCAGGTCGACAACCTGTTCTTGCTCGACCGCTTTCGTGGCCGTCCGTTCGACACCGTGCTGCACATGGCCTTCCAGGGCAATCCGCACGGCTACAACTTCAAGAGCCACGAGTTCAACGTCAACGCGGCCCAGCACCTGCTCGAAGCCAGCCTCCGCCACGGGGTGAGCAAGTACCTGTTCCTGTCGAGCGACGCCGTCTACAAGCTCGGCCCGCGCAACGACTACAAGGTCCGCGAAGACGCCGAGCTCAACCTCGACCCCAAGGCGCACCCGATCTTGCGCGACACCCTAGACGCCGAGTTCATCTGCCGCGCCAAGATGGACGACCCCAACTGCGAGGTCATGGTCGTGCGTCCCAGCGGGGTGTTCGGCGGAGGCGTCATCTCCGGCATCAACCTGCTGTTCGAGAGCAACCCGCCCGTGCTGCCCGTGGGCTTCGACCCGATGGTCAACCCCACCACCAAGGAACGGCTGTCCCGCGACTTGATGCTGGCCATCTATCTGCACGGTAAGGGCGTGTACAACGTGGCCGGCACCACCATGGGCCCGCTGAGTCGGTTCTTCGAGGAACGCGGGATAAACCCCATCCGCGTGCCTGGCCCCGCGCTCAAGGCCCTCAATCGCATGCAGAAGATCATGGGGATGACCCGCTACCACGCCGGGTTCCACCCCAAACGCCTCTACTACAGCCTCGTCCTCGACGACGCCAAATTCGAACGGGTGTTCCGTGGCAATGCCCACCACGTGCTCGCGCTGGCGCGCACGTCGGATGGGATCGAGTAGCCCAGGTTCATGATCAAGAGCGCCGTGCATCGACCATAACTGGTCCTCGTCGCGACGCTCGTGCTCTTCGGCGGGCTCAGCATCAGCACACTGACCACGCCATCGTTTCGCCATGCCCCCTACGAGACCGACCTCGACAACGGGATGAGCCCCGCCGAGGTCATCGATCTGTACGGCCTGTGGCGCCAGTCTCTAGCCGGCCAACCACTGCGCGAAGTCGATGAGCGCATCGGCGTGTTCATCGACCACCGCGCTCATGTGGGGGCCGATGGAGTTGGTCTCTTCGTAGTGGTCGCCCTCGGCCTCTTCGAAATACGGCACCCCATCGGCGACCACGAAATCGTACTCGGGGATGATGTAGCCCAGCTCGTCGTTGCCCAGGCCCACGATCCACGGTGTCCGCAGCGGGTCATCGGCCGCGATGCGATCGAGGAGATAGGGCCCCACGGGTGCCGCCGCGAGATCGGGTGGCCGCGGGTTCTCGGGGTCCACCAGCGGGACCCCCGGCGCATGCACATGGGCACCGTCGTATCCTCCCACCGCCAGCTCGGGGAGCAGCTCGCCGGGCACGGTCAGCATTCGCAGCGGACCCACGTCGATCAGCGCCATCTCGGTCTCGATGCCCTCGCTGCCCCCCACATCGATCACCTCGCGCTCGAGCAGGCCGTTGCCGAACGCGAACAAGAACTGGGTGTTGGAGACGGGGACGGGGAAGCTGTTGGCCATGAAGCGTAGCCGTGGATCCGCCACCGCATCCCCGGTCTCGAGCGCATCCAGGGCCATCTCGCCGATCATCTGTCCGATGGAATCGGCCTTCTCGAAGCTGGCCTCCTGGTACGTCTGCCCGTCGGGGTTGGTCACCGTGACGCCGAGGCTGGTCATCATGCCGCCGAGCGCACCACTGATGAAGATGGCGGGCCCCCCCACACCAGGCCGCCCTGGCGCCACCGACCACTGCGATCCCTGCTCGACCGTGCGCCGCAGGGCGTGGACGTAGTCGGCGGACAGCAGCGTGTTGCCGCTGGCTACCGTCTCGGGATGACAGGCCCAGTTGAGCAGCGTCGCGATGGTCTCCCCTCGCGCGTCGACGAACCGGGCCACGCCCACCCGCGGGTCGACGACCCACGGGTCACGGCTATCACGGAGCACGTTGGCAACGCCCAGCACGCGGTCGTACGAGGCGGCATCCGCCGTGCCGACCACCATGGACGCCACCGGACGCAGCTCGGCCACCGCCTGGGTCACCGCCTCCACCGCAGCGCTGCGCCACTGCTCCCCGTAGGTGGAGTCGTAGCCGCTCGTGAACAGATCGGGCCCCCACAGCCCCATCGTGTCGGGGCCCTCGTGGTCGTGGATGGCGTGCACCACCACGTAGTCGATCTCGAGCCCCGCGTCGGCCAGGCCCTGCCGCACTCGAACGACGTCTGGGCGGAAGATACCGACGGTATCGGCGGTCACGATGGCCAGCCGTAGATCGCCCTGCTCGAGCACCAACGCACGCAAGCTGATGCCGTCGCCCTCCCCCACGCCGGGCAGGCCAACGCCGTCGCCTCGGACACCAGAGGCAGGGCGGTTGTGCGAGAAGCCACCGATGAACGCCCGCTGGAACTCACCGTCACCCTCGCCTACGTCGGGACCACGATAACCGCGCTGGGGCGGACACAGCCGGTCGCAGCCACAGTCGAGG
>JAHZJA010001505.1 GCA_022601155.1 Deltaproteobacteria bacterium
CATTGGCTCCGGGTCGCTGAATACGGCCTACTCCACTTCGCATCTCGTACGGCCACGGAGTACGGGACTCCAAGGACCGAAGCTGCACCCCCGATGTTCTCGTGGGGCCTCCGCGTCGGCGTGAAACCGTAGGTGAAGGCATGAACAGAACGACTCTGCCAGCATTCTTGTCCATCGCGTCACTGGTCGCCGTCTCTTGTGCGGAAGGCACGCTCAACGCCGACGACGTCGAACCGACGGGGGGCATTGAAGACGCGACCGATACCAGCTCGGAAACCGACGAGGAGGAAGAGTCCAGCAGCGGCGAGCCCGAGGGGGACGATGGAGAACAAACGGATCCGCCCGAGTACCCGGAGCTCGCCTTTCCCGGCAAGACAGGCACGCCGAAGTCACTGTTTGTCGAGACTGCCTCGGGGCCGTCCGAGATCAAATACGAACTCATCGAGGGCCACGGGATTCTCGAGGGCGACATCGTGCTGTACGAGCCTGGTGAAACTCCCACCGGGCTGTTCGGTCAGGGCCAAGGCGCGGCGGGGAACAGCCCGTCGGGGTTGACATCCGACGCCTATCAAAAAGGAGCGATTCGCACCGACCTTGGCACTCAATGGCCCGCAGGAGTAGTCCCGTACGTCATCGCAGATGACCTTCCGCACCCCGAGCGTGCCGAGCAGGCCATGGTGCACTGGGCGGCGAACACCGGATTTGGTTCGTGCCTCGCACCAACGAACCGGACTTCGTTCACTGGGTTGATGGGGCAGGATGCGCCTCGTATGTCGGTAGAACGGGAGGAGAACAGAACATCTGGCTGGCGGAGGGTTGCACTGTCGGATCCGCGATCCATGAAATCGGGCACGCAGTCGGGCTGTGGCACGAGCACACGCGCACCGACAGAGATGGTTCCGTGATCATTCACTGGAACAACATCGAGCCTGGACGCGAGCACAACTTCGAGCGCTATGTCGATCGGGGTTTCAATGGGCAAGATGTCGGCCCCTACAACTTTGACTCCATCATGCACTACCCCTCGTTCGGCTTCAGCCACAACGGGATGCCTACGATTACGAGGCTCGATGGGTCAACGTTCGACTGGCAGAGAGATGGCCTGAGCGAGACTGACATTCAGGCCGTCGAGTCACTGTACCCGGACATCTGCGGTGACGGGGTGGTCAACCCGGAGGACGGGGAGCAGTGCGACGACGCCAACCTCGACGAGCTCGACGGCTGCCGGAGCAACTGCCTGCTCGGCCCCAGCGATCTGAGGGTGGACCACTCGGTGGCATATCTGCTCCCGGTCGAGGGTGGCGGAGGCGGCGGTGCGTTCCACGACAACTGCCCCGATGGCCAGGTGATTACCGGCATCGTGGGTCGATCCGGCATTTATGTGGACCGGGTCCAGGTCCAGTGCAGCACGTTGGGCTTGAGCAGCGGCGAGCAGGGCTCGATCAACGTGGACATCGAGCCGGGGACGTTGATGGAGACCCACGGAGGAGGCGGCGGTAGTCCATTCTCTTTGTCCTGTGGTCCGGGCCAGGCGGTCGTCGGCTTCGGCGGTCGCTCGGGCAAATACCTCGACCGGCTGTTCCTCCGCTGCGCCTCGGTGACGCTGGTCGATGACTGGGAGACCGCCTCCGTGGTCATTGGCTTCGGCGAGACAGCCGACACCAACTCCGTGGGCGGCGGGGGTGGGGGCTCGTTCCTCAACGACTGCCCCCCGGGCATGGTCGTCGCCACGGCCAAGGGTCGCTCCGGGACTTACGTCGACGCCCTCGGGTTCAATTGCCATCCCCTCGAGCTGTTGTGATGGGGACCTGGGGAATGGGGCCACCACCCCATCCCCAAGCCCGGGATCCGCGACAGCGAGCGGGTCGCCCCGAGGCGAGGCCATAGCGCGGGAATGCCTTTGCTGGCACCCCGGAGGAACACCCCGGCGTTCTTCCCCACTCCCTGACGCTCGGGGCAACCACGAAGCGATCCACCGTGCACAGAGGCCCCACATCGGCGCCCTGCAGGCGCCGTGGCAAGGCACCGCGGACGAGCTCGCGCAGGCATCGAGGCAGGGGCTCGACGACGTGGCTCACCTGCCAGGGACTGTCGAGATCCCCAGGACCGACGAAGACCCTCGCCCGGAACGTCACGCCCGCCGAAGCGCTCGACGGGCTCATGCAGTGGCATGATGAGAACGAGAAAACCTGCGCATGACACAGGCCAAGTGCGGGAGCGTACGACTCTGTACTCGGAAGCCGGAGGGTTCGTGCTGCTGGACATCAACGGGCTCACGGGGCATGGACGGCTGTACGCCGCGCACTGTGGTGTACGAACTCCATCACGCGCATCGGATGGCCGTCTGATCCACGGATGAGACACGTCGCCAGTACGGTCACGGCCTCGCGGTGACCACATGTTCATCCATGTCGGTCTCCTTCGCACGACATCGATCACAGGGACGAAACGGAGTCGCGACAACGAGCGCCTTCGCTCGCCGCTCTGTGCTAACTCCGGCGCTGCGTTCGAGGTCGCTTCGATCTCGAATCGACATCGAGGTGGTCGTGATGAGACGAGCGTGTTCGAGCGGTCTGATGGCCGCGTTTTCATCGTTGGGGCTGGCCTGTTCCAGTCCCCTGGAGCCCCAATTGCTCGAGCAGGACGAGGCACCGCCGCGACCGATGGTCTCACCGCCATCGAGCGCGCTGACCGAGGCCGCACGACCCACCGAGCAGAGCCCAGGATGGGATCTGGCGATCTCCAAACAAGGGGACGATCTGGCGCTGAGCTGGAGCGACCGAGGTCCGGGTGTCACGTATGAGGTCTGGGCCGGTACGACCGCCCACCTCCAGCCAGGGGACGCGGGTGCGCAGCTGCTGGCCGACGCGCTCCCTTCCCCCGCGTTCGTCGACCTGACCGCCACCGATGACGCCTCACGCTACTACCGCGTACGCGTCAGCGGTGACCCCAACGACGTCTCTACGATCGTCGGCAAGGTCACCACGGAGCTACAGCCAGGCTTCACGAAGATTGGCCTGTGCCTGCTGTCGGAGCTCGATACCGCCGAAGAGCTCTTCAGCGACAGTCCCACCCCAATGCTCAGCGTGCATCGCTGGGACGCCGTCAGCCAGGACTGGGCGTGGTCGTGGGCCGACGCCCCGGTGCCACTGAGCTTCGAGACCGGAGACGCGATCGCAGTCAACCATGACGCCACGCTCCCGGTCGAGCCCAACACGTACACCCACATCGGTCATGTCCCGGTGGGCGGCGATGTTCGGCTGGAGCTGCAGCCCGGCGACAACCTCGTGACCACTCTCCCCACGCGCGCGGACCTGGAGACCGCCAGCGAGCTACTCGCCGCGGTGGATCACGCCACCCGCATCGGCCGACCCGACCCCACGACGCACACGATCGAGTGGTACCCGGACGGCCCCGACTTCGACCTCGATCCCTGCATGCCGATCCACGTCGAGGTGGACGAGCTGTCCACGTGGCCCCCGACCCGGGTGCGCCGCATCGTCGGGCCCGCGGGGGCCACCATCGAAGCCTATGACGGGGCCGTGGTCCTGGACATCCCCCCGGGTGCGCTGACCGAGCCGGTCGAGATCCAGCTGTCGCCTCATGCCCGCCCCATCGGCGGCGCGACCACCCCTACCCTCGCCTTCGAGCCCCACGACATCGACTTCGCGGTGCCCGTGTCGTTGACAAGCCGCTACCGCCCAGCCGGGACCGCCCCGGGGCCCCACGATGCTGCCGCCACCATGGTGCGACTGTCCACCGATGGGAGCACCACCGTGCTCGATGCGACCAACGACGTCGCCGCCGGTACGCTCACTGCTTCGCTCGAGACCTTCTCGTGGATCGACACGGGCATGCCATGCGATGCGAGCAACCCCGTCGCCATGACGCTGTCGCCCGACTCGCCGTCGACCCGAGTGGGGGAGCTCGACAACCTGGTCCTCACCGCCACGCTCGTGGACATCAACGGTGACCCGGTCGTCCCCGCCTGGGCGGGCACGGTGACGTGGGACCCCATCGCGCTCGACCCGGTCGCGCTGGTGACCCCGCAGGCCAACACCACCGAGGCCGCCATCGATCCCATCGCCCCGGGCTCGACGACGGTCACCGCCACGACCCCAGCCTGCAGAATCGTGTACGACCCGGTGGCTGACGCCTTCGACCAAGTCACCACTTGGCCCGTCACCGTGGCGACATCAGTCGTGGTTCCCAGCTGCGGCGACCGAATCGCCCAGGGCGAGTGCCCGAGCGACGGCTGCACCATCGCGTGCACCGCTGGAGCCTGCGACGGGACCACCCCCACCAATGACGGTGGACCGTGCCAAGACGATGCCAACCCCTGCTCGACCGATGTCTGCCTCGGAGGCGTGTGCAACCATTTCCCGGTCGACTGCAACGACGGCAACGAGTGCACCTTCGACATCTGCGATCCTGCGGTGGGCTGCCTCAATCCTCCGGACCCGTGCGACGACGGACTGACCTGTACCCTCGATCTGTGCGACCCGGCGATCGGCTGCACCAATCCGCCCCTGTCCTGCCCGGACCAAGATGCCTGCCACAACGGCAGCTGCAGCGAGCCGGGAGGGTGCCAGCAGGTGCCGATCGCCTGCTCCGGTGGCAACACCTGCGGAGCTCTCGCGTGCGATCCCCAGGCGGGCTGCCAGCTCCAACCGTTCGCACCGGGGACGTTCTGCGGTGACGACGGCAACCCCTGCACCGCCGATATCTGCGACGGCGCGGGTTCGTGCCAACACCCGATCACGATCGAGTGTGCCATCGGCCTGTGCTTCTTCTTCGGGCAATGTCAGCTGTAGGCGCGACGACCTGTCGTGCCGCGGTCGGGGCTCGGTAGTGGCGCCGACCGCCCTTTCGTCCTCCTCCCGTCGCTCGGCCGAGCTGCTGCCCTCGGCCGAGCTGCTGCCCGTGTCGCCACCGCGTCGGTCAGCGGCACCAACGAAGGCGACGGCGAGCAGCCAGCACGCGTTCCCGCGGCCCAAGCCCGAGCTGGCGGCTCAGTAGCACTGCCAGCTGGTGCCCGAGCTCCACACGTACATCTCGCCGCTGTCGCCCAGGTTGACGTCGAAGTGGTCGTCAAACTGGAACAGGAACTGGCCCTGCGGGTCGGAGGACTGGATCCACATCGGCTCCCCCAGCGCATAGCCGGCGCGGTTGAACAGCAGCCCGCGAAGCTGCTTGATCTCGGCCTTGCGCGCCCGCGACGAGAACACGCTCGTGGGCACGTCCAGCGCGACCAGGGCGAAGGGCTTGCTGCCCTGGCCTCGCGCCCCGGGCTCGGCCGTCAGCACGACCACGCCCTCGTCGTTGAACGTGCCGCGACCGGGGCTGCGCAGAAACAGGGACAGCGCACGCTTTCCGGGGTAAAGAGCGCCCAGCTCGGGAGCCTCCTGTAGATCGAGGGTGAGGATGTGGCTCAGCGGCTCCCCGTCGTGGGTGGGCACGTGCACCCCGGCCGGCGCCGCGCCACCGTGGCAGGTCAGGCCATCGGGACGTGGGCTGGCCAGCGATCGGTCGGTATCGAACACGTAGATCCGCTCGCGCTTGCGGCTGGCCTCGGCCAAGCGCTGCATCGTCTGAAGGGGGCTCTCCTCGGCCAACCCCTGGGCCTCGGCGAGCGTCGCGACGTCCTTGTCGGACAGGACCTTCTCCAGTCGCGAGAGGAATGTACGATCTCCGTTGCTGCGGCCGATGTGCTCGCGCAACATCGGTAGCGCGTCGGCGCCGAGCACCCCGATGGCTCGGCGCAGGATCTCGATGCTGTCGATGCTCGACCGGCGATCGACCAGCGCCGCCATGGCTTGGCCACGCAGCGCCGTGTCGCGGCTGTGCGCGGCGCCCCACAGGATTTGCTCGGGCCTGTCCGCTGAATCGAGGTGTCTGCGAACGAAGGCGGCGAGCGCCTCGGGCTCGACGGCGGGCAGGATCGTCCCCAACTGGTCGAGGACGGCGGTGGATGGATCATCGAGCGCACCGAGCCCAAGCAGGTCCAGCATCGGACCATCGACGGGCTGCCCCGCAGTCGCCGCGGCGGCCAGGGCTCGCATCAGCGCCGACAGGATCGGCTTGCTTCGGTCCGATTCCCCCACGGCCTTCAGCGCGGTGAGCAGGTGCGGGACCACCTGCGGGCCCGGCAGTGCGAGCCATGAGGCGCTCAGGTACGCCTTGGGGTCCTCGAAGATCTGCGCATAGACCTCGGCGTCGAAGCGGACCGACAGGGGCGCCGCCGCCCGCGATGCCATGTGCGACTTCAACAGACGACGAGCGAGGGCGTCGATGCGTTCGTCACCCAGCGCTCGCAGAGCGCGGTCGTAGCGATCGATGGCCTCTGCACCGTCGGACCGGTCGGGGTTCATGGCGAGGAAGTCGAGCTGATCTTCGGCCCCGGGGGGCACCTGCCCTGGGCAACGAGCCATGGTCGCCGTCAGCATGCGCTCGTAGTGCGAACCCGAGCGGTCGTCTTCGGGCTGCGCCATGAGGGTCTCGACCAGCTCTGGCGCCGAGTCACCACGGTCCTCACACAGCCGCACGAAGGCCGCCGCCTCCATGTCGCCGCCCTCGGCCCGCAGCACACTGCGGATGAACGTCGCCCGCGGCATGGCGAGCAGGGCATCGCGCACCAGCCCTGCGTCGTACCACTGATGGCGCTCGGCCTCCTCCTGCAACGTCTGCCGCCAGCTCTCGGCGTCGAGGGCCGAAGCGATGGGCCCGGGGTCGAACATGCGCTGCTCCGCGTCATCGTCCAGGACGTCATCGACATATTGTGGATAGTCGTGGGCCGCCCGATGGGCCAACGCGCGTGCGAGCGGAGCTCGCTCGGGCTCGGGGACCGACTGGCCTCGCATCGCCAACACCAGGCACACGCCACGACGGACGTTGGCACGCATGTCCGACAGCCGTTCGCGGACCCGCGGCTCGTCTGCCCGCAGGGCCTGCGCGACCAGGCTCTGGAGCTCGGAAGACCAGTCGGGCAGGATCGAGTCGGCCGAGTAGCTCCCGTACAGCGCAGCAAAGACGGCGGGCACGCGACAAAGTAGCTCGACCGTGGCCTCGAGATCGAAGTGCTCGCTCGCTTCGGCGAGCAGCCGCCACATGCCCGGGTCTTTGTGGGCGTCGCACAGATCGTGGCGCGCCAGGTACCACAGCAGGGGCTCGCGCAGCGCGTAGTCGACGGCGTCGAGCGCCTCCCCGTGCTCGAAGCCATTGGGGTCGGAGGCCTTGCGGAACTTGTTGGCGATCGACAGCAGGAGCCGCTCGTCGACCCCCTCGAAGGGCGGTCGCTCGACTACCTCGGCGGCAGCCAGCTCGACGAAGGCCGCCGCGGGCACGTCGACGGTCGCGTTGTGGCGCAAGGTGTCGGCAAAGGACACCGCCTCGGTCCAGTTGTCTCGCGCCCATTGCGGGGTGCAGGCGGGATGCAGATAGCCGGTCACGGTGCGACGGCTGTCATTGACCTCCACCTCGTGCTCGATCTCCACGCGGACGTCGCCCTTGCCGATGCTCTCGCCACACTCGGTGCAGCGGGCCCGCGCACTGGGGGCCAGGCTCGCGCTGGGGTAGTCGGGATAGTCCACGCCATCGCTCGACGCATCCGGACTGTCGACCCCCTCCATCGTGGTGAGGAGTTCCTGCCGCTGCGGAAGCTCGTCGGTCCACTCGTCGAGGGCCGGGCGTAGCTCGTTGGGCAGCCGCTCGGCCGCGCACGACAGGTGATGCCAGCGATAGCTGGTGCCGTACTCGCTCTCGTACTCGATCCCGAGCCGATGCTCGCCCTTGGCGATCTTCTTCCCACATACCCGGCACGCCGCCCGACCGGACTTGGCGATCTCGATCTCGGAGCTCATGGTAGGCCAAACCATCGCACGACCCGCCGCACATGCGGTACACCCGACCGGCTGAGCGCCCCTCTCCGTCCCCCCGTCCGCGCGACCACGAGGGCCGTCGTTCGCACTCGTGAAGGATCGGCAACAGCTCGCGCTCTCCGAGGACGAGCGCAATGGTCCAGGCACTCCTCGCTCGCGACCCCAACCTGGGCTTCGTCGACGACCAACCTCGTCCTCGACGCTCCGCACGCGCGGCGGCCGTCGCTACGGCATGCGGTCGAACCGGATCCTCCGGGCGCTCCCGGCATCGAGCGCAGAGCCGGTGACGTCGCCGCCCCGGTCGTGGGTGAACCGTACCCTCACACCCATTGGGTCCACGGGGTACTCGTCCTGCATCGCACAGTGCGCTGGTCCTCGGAGAGTGCACGCTGTTCCGGACCCTTCGCGCGCACGTCGGACACCACAACGATCCGACGCAGCACCGGGACATTGGACGAAGCATCCCACGCGAAGGGCCGCGTCGGACCTCCATGCGGCGTGGTGGCACCAAGCCGGGCGGTGGGTGGTCTCCATCATGCCTATCAGAGGGCCGCATGAGCACTCGATCAAACGACTCGCCAGCAAGCCCTCGGGTCAACCCGGGCGTGCGTCCTTCGTTCCCATCCGTGGCGAGCCCCCAACCTCGCGGATCGAGACGTGGCGAAAACGAACGTCGTGGAGGCGGAACCCGTGCTCATGAGCGGGGCTGAGAGATTTTCGTTCCGGAGGATGGAGAAATATGGATCCGGTGGACCGCAGGGTCGCACTTGTCATTCGTGACGCCACCGGAATCCAGCACGATGAATCGACCCGAGTCGTCCAACACCCCTCTCGAGCCCACCGTGGAGCTCAGCCTGAGCAACGTCCAGATCCACGTCACGGTCTCGTGGTGGGGTTTCGAGGTCCATCTCAACGAGGATGCGACTCAGCTGCTCGAGGACATCCGCGATCTGGCCGCCAAGCTCGCGAAGTATCTCGACCCCGAACTCGCACCGGTGATCACGGCGGCGATGCTCGTCGAGAAGCTGTGGATCAAGGCGGTCGACCGTGGCAACGGCGTCCGGCTGGTGTCTCCGTGGATCTCCCCGACGATGCTCATCCCGTGGCCCGAAGACGAAGTCGAGCACGTCGATGACAACAGCCTGTATTGGTCGGTCTACGACTCGACCAACGGTTGGAGTGACGACCATCGATTTCCCGCCAGCTACGCCGAGGTGGGTCCGGCCGTCGCCGACTACGACGGTCGCTTGGTCTGCGTCCACCGGGGACCGAGTGCCGACTCCTACCTGTTTTGTACGACTCATGATGCCGACCGCGGCTGGACCCGAGACCAGCGCATGCCCCAACACACCACCGAAGCCGAGCCGGCGCTGGCCGAGCTGGACGGCCTCCTCTACTGCGTTCATCGAGGCGATGGGAATGACATCGACCTGTGGTGGACATGCTTCGACGGGACCGGCTGGAGCGACGCCCGTGTCCTCCCTCAGAGCTTGTCCTCCTCTGGGCCCGCCCTGGCTCAATTCCAGGGTCGTCTGCACTGCGTTCATCGAGGGGCCGAAGACGACAACTTGTGGTGGACCACATTCGATGGCACGAGCTGGGAGGACGGGCGCAAGCTCCCGCTACACACC
>JAHZJA010000129.1 GCA_022601155.1 Deltaproteobacteria bacterium
CGAAGCTCCCGCGCCTTCGGTCTAGGGCGCCGCGGGGCTGATGAAGCTCCCCCATGCGATCTTGCTGCACGCGATCCAGGTGCTGCCCTGGCTGGCGTTCGTGCTTGCGGGTACCCGGCTTCCGGCCTCCGTTCGCGCGCGCTGGGTGACGGTCGCGTCGGCTGGCTACGCGCTGCTCGGATTCGCCTCCATCGTCCAAACGCTCCAGGGCCGGCTTCCCTGGGACATCACCCCCGCGATGCTGGGTGTGCTGCTGCTCGCCGCGATACTGTTGGCGCTGCCCGTCGGCGCGGCCTGGCTCGCGCGTTGGGCGGTGCCCCTTCCCCGCTCCGGAACTTGATCCATGGACGTGTTGTTCTCCGCTTCCAGCCTGCTCGTCATGCCCGCGTGGGTGTTGATGATCCTCCTGCCGCGCTGGTCCTTCACCCTAAAGGTGATGCGTTCAGCGCTCATCGTGCTGCCCATCGCGCTGCTGTACGCAGTGCTGGTGGTTCCCGTGATCCCCAGCGCCCTGTCGAGCCTGATGCAGCCGCAGTTGGCCGACATCGCGGCGATGCTCGGGACCCCCGAGGGCGCCACCGTCGGCTGGATCCACTTCCTCGCCTTCGACCTGTTCGTGGGCCGGTTCGTGTTCCTCGATGCGCGGGAGCGTGGCATCTCCTCGTGGGTGGTCTCGCCGCTGTTGTTCCTCACGCTGATGTTCGGGCCGCTGGGCCTGGCCACCTATCTGCTGTTGCGGATGGCCTGGCCGACGCCGACGCCCGCGACTGCCCAGTGACCATCGTTCGACGCCCATCCACGAACGAACCCGCGACACCGCTACCCACCGCGGGGAGCGGTATCGCCCGGGCTCGTCGTGCCCCAGGCGGACTCACGACGGGGAGGGGATGTCGGCGCCACGGGATGTTGCTAGACCGCGTCGAATGTCGGTCCGGATCCTCCTTCGCGCCATCCCGTCGAGCCTGCTGCTGCTGGCCTCGTTGACCACCGCTTGCGATGTTGCCGAGGGTGACGCGCAGTGGTCCGCTCCGGGTGATCCCAGCCAGGCGCTGGCCGGTCCCCGATCCCCGTCCACCTTCTCCGGGACGGCATCCGAGGTGGCGGCCGTCCTCCTGGTTGCCAACACCGAGTCGCTGGTCGTGCTCGACGGCGACGTGGGCCTGGATGTCCGAGCTGCGAACAACATCGTCGAGCATCGCAACGGCCCCGACGGCATCGAAGCCACGCCCGACGACAACCCCTTCGACAACCTCTCCGAGCTCGACGCCGTGCCGTGGGTCGGCGACTCGGCTCTCGATGCGCTGCTGGCTTGGGCGTACGCCAACGACCTCGTCCAGCCCGTGTCGCCGCCAGCCGGACAGTGCCTGATCATCTCCGAGTATCTCGAGGGGCAAGGCAACAACAACAAGGCGATC
Source organism: Deltaproteobacteria bacterium (assembly GCA_022601155.1). Taxonomy (GTDB): domain Bacteria; phylum Myxococcota_A; class Polyangia; order Nannocystales; family Nannocystaceae; genus Paraliomyxa. The sequence continues at coordinate 1,416 of JAHZJA010000129.1, forward strand.
GAACTTTACAACTGTGGCGTCGACCCCCTCGCACTCGCGCCGATCTCCATGTGTCTGGTGCGCAACGACGGCACCGATTGCGAGACGACCACGGCACTGGCCGGCGTCACCCTCGACCCCGGCGAGGTCTGGACCACGTGCCGGACCAACGGCGGGACCTTCAACGATCCCTTCGTCCCCTTGGCCGATGGGTGCGACCAACCACTCGGCTCGGTGATGACCTTCAACGGAGACGATCGGATGGTGGTGCTGTACGACCCGGCCGACACCGGAAGCCTCGCGGGCGGCACCGTTCTCGATGCGCTGGGGCAGACCGACATCCGCCCCGCGGGGACCCCCTGGGCCGAGGTCGGCCTGCGCCGCTGCACCACCATCCCCAACGCGGGTCTCGACCCGTACGACGCCTCGGCGTGGTTCACCACGCACAGCCGCCACGACTACTCGGACTGGGGGATCGCCCCGGTGTTCTCGTGCGACTGAACTCCCGGGACTGAAGCCCGCCGTCGGCCCCACCGATCAGTGAGGCTGGAGCTGTACCCGAACCTGGTTGGGCCCCGGGTGCAGCGACACACGCTGGCGACGACGGTAGAAGCCGGGCGCCCGGAACAACAGCTCCACCTCGACCGAGAACGAGTCCATCTCGATCGTGGGGAAGTGCTCGGGCAGGAAGGCTCGGCCTGCCACCTCGCTCGTGCACTTTGGGCACGTCACCGTGAGCCCTTCGGGCGGGCACGGGAACACCAAGCGAGCCGGCAGAGGCTCGACCTCGAGGGGTAGCGGGTCCGCTGCGGCACAATCGTCAGCCGCCAGCCACTGCCCGCCGCGGTAGCGCAGGCCCACCACGCGGACGAACTCACGCTCCCCTTGAATGTCGAGCGTCATCCGTCGACGCAGCGGCTGTTGGCTCGTCCCCACCATGATCCGGTGGTGGCTGATGGCCGAGACCGGCATCCCCACCACTTCCACTTCGCAACGCACTGAGGCTGGGGGTGGGCCCACTGCTCCCGCCATCCACACTAACCATAAGCCAAACATGCAACCGATGGTTCATGACCGCCGCCGCACTGTCAACGGCTCCGGGTCACAATTGCCACTGCCGGCCGGCCGGGGTCGACCAACCGTCGTTCGGTGGGCGAGGTTCAGCCAGCCGGCTCACCGTGGGTTGCAATAGAGGACGGTTCCGCCTTCGGGCAGGGCCCCGCACCCCAGCGCAGTGCACGGCTCCTTGGCGAGGCACTCACATGTCACCGATCCCGATGCACACGGCTGCGAGGGCTGACGGCACGCGTATGCGCTCGGCAGGGTGTCCTCCAAGCGCGTGGTGGTGATCTCGCAATAATCGGCCTGTCGATCGCAAAACCAGGGGCCGCACGCGAACCTGCCCTCTGGAGCTTGGCAGGACCCGAACCTGGCGAGGTCGACCCCCGCCTGATAGGCGGCACACTCGCTGCCGTACACCTGCCCATCGCAGCCGCAGACGGGCAGGTCGCCATCACTGCACGGCGGCACGTGATGGGGTCTACAGCTTCCCGCGATATCCAGAGCGCAGCAGGAGTCTATGGGATCATCGTAGAACTCCCCTTCGTCACAGACGTGAGCGTCGCACGATGGCATTCCTTGCTCCGGGGCTGCGGTGGAGTCGGCAGGGCCCGCCGTGCTGTCGGAAACCGTGGCGGCGGTGCTCGAGCTTCCAGATGCAGTCGAGTCACCGGCGCTCGCGGGCGCACGTTCGGCGACGCCACATCCCGTGGCGAGCACCGCAACCAAGACCGGCACCCACGGCCAGCAACCCATCGTAGTCACCCTGACACGATACAACCGCGCGCCGCGACGAAGTCGATCATTCGAACCGACTGCGATGACCGAGACACGCCCGGCGGCACGACGACCGCGCCACGGTGGCCGGGTCCGAGACGAAAGGACCGTCGAGCACACGAGGGCACGACAATGGACCCGGGGGGTTGCGACTGTGACACCCACGACGGAAACTGCATCCCAGTGGCCGCAATCGGCATGGCCCGATGGACGACCCCGCCGCGGACGGACCACGAGCCCAGCGCGACGAGGGCCGTCATCGAGCCGGCATGGGCGCCCGACCGAACGACGGCCGGAGCCTGCACCTGCTCGTACATCGCCGCTGCTGGACAGCCACACGAACCGGGCGGAGCCTGTGCAGGACGGCGAATTCGAGGGCCCCCGGGTCCGTTTCGACCCTCACGACGGACCATGATAAAGCGCGATGATGACTTCGACCGCAGCCACGATCGTCGCCAACAAGGTCGCGACCATCCACTACATTCTGAGCGACGACACGGGCGCCACGATCGACAGCTCGCGCAACTCCGATCCCATGCCGTACTTGCACGGCGGCGGCAACATCGTTCCTGGGCTGGAGCGGAAGCTCGAGGGTGCATCGGTCGGAGACCGGGTCAAGGCGGTGGTCACCCCCGCCGATGGCTACGGGGAAAAGAGCGACGTGCCGCCCCAGCCGGTCCCGCTGTCGGCATTCGGGGGCGCCCCCCCTGAGCCCGGGATGCCCGTCACCGCCCAAGACGAAGAGGGCAACCACGCGCAGTTTTGGATCGTCGAGGTCACGGACGAAGCCGTCATGATCACCGCCGACCATCCGCTCGCTGGGGTCACGCTGCACTTCGACGTCGAGGTCATGTCGATCCGTGATGCCACCGACGCGGAGCTGGAGCACGGCCACGCGCACCCCGGCGACGGACACCACCACCCCGAGTGATCCAAGCGGTGTGCGAGGCGTGGGAGGCCACCAACCTCTCACGTCTCTTCGATCGCCAAGAACCCAGGACCAAGGGTCTGAAGGCCTTCTTCGACGATCTGTGCGATCGATGACGCGCCATCCCGCGCGACCCACTCGGCCATCGATGCATCGATGATCCCCATCAATGCAGAGCCGATGATGCTGCTGCGAAAACGCTCCAGCTCGGGTGCACGCCGACGCGCCTCGTTGGCGAAGACCTCCACCCAGCGGTGGAACATCACGGCGTAGCCGCGGGCCAGCGCGGCGTGCTGTGGCCACAGCGCGCCCGCGCGCCGACCCAGCGGCGCCTCCGATCCGATGAACGTGCTGACGGCACCGAGCCCGAGCGCAAAGCGTTGGGCGAACGGACGGTGAGCCTCACGCTCGGCGACCTCGCAAAACAGCTCGGCGCCGAGATCGAAGTGCACGAACGCCAGGTCCTCCTTGCCGTCGACGTAGCGGTGCACCGTCCGGGCGGACACGTCGGCCTCCTGCGCGATTTCCGCGATCGTGACGTCGAAGCCATCGCGCTCGAACCGCGAAACAGCCACGGAGCACAGGCTCAGCAGCGTCTGGCGGCGATGATCGGCGCGGGAGACCACGACTGGACTCTAGGCGAAGTTGTCAGTTTCCGACAGATTTCTCTTGAAAATATGTCGCAATCTGACAGTTTCTGGATCGATGCTGCCCACACCACAACTGCTCGTTGCCGCCGGGGCAGGCCTGCTGTTCGCGCTGGGCGTCGCGCACGCGGGCCTCACCGTGCGGTCTTCACCCAGCGGCGGGCCCATGACCCCATGCGATCCCGACCTGCGCGCCGTTCTGACGCGGGTGGGCGGGCTCGGCTTTGCACCCGACATTCGCTCGACGCTGTGGCGCGCGTGGGTGGGGTTCAACCTCAGCCATGCCCTCGGGGTCATGGGGCTCAGCGCTGTCGCATTCGTCATGGCGATCGCCTCGACCGTGGTGTTCGACGACCTGTGCGTGACGGTGGCCGTGCTCGCCGTGCCCACCGTCTATCTCCTGCTGTCGCTGCGGTATTGGTTCGCCAAGCCCACGAAAGCGATCGCGGTGGGTACTGGCCTCATCTACGCAGGCATCGTGGTGCACTGGCTGGGCTGAGGCTGCTCCGGCTCGGGGCGGGACGGCGGCCTCGCACGATGGCCTCCCAGACCACACCCGCGACCGGCTCAGGCCCATCTGGCGGGTCGAGCGTATGCTCGCTCATCGTGTTGTCCCGCTCCCTCATCGTCGTGGCCACCGCACTGCTCGTCGCCTGCTCGCCCTCGCCCCAGTCGCCCCCGACCGAGGCCGACCACACCCCGGGCGACACCAAGACCCCCCACACCTCGGCCGATCGCGACATGGCGGACGTCGCTCCACAGTCTCCACAAACTGCGGCGGAGTCGGGGCCGGACCACTACGAATTCGTCCGCGTCGACCCCGAGACCTTCGAAGAGGAGCACCTGGGCCGTGCGTTCTTCGATGCTTCGCCGCCCTATCTCGCCAAGGTGCTCGACGGCGACCTCGAGATGCTGGTCTTGGTCGATGCGATGAACGATCTCCCACACGCCGTGGCGGCCGGCGGCAAGGTAATCCCGCGCACCGACAAGAGCTTCCTCCGCATCATGAAGAACACGTGGCTGCGTAACGAACGGGGCGTGACCCTACGCGAGCCCACCGCTGCAACGTCTCCACCCGCACGCTTCCAACTGGCGAAGTGGGACGGCGGCGCATACCAAACACTGGGGACCGTCGAGCTCGACGACAAGCACTACCTCCGCGTCGTGGGGGGCCCCAGGCCGTCACGCGCCGCGCTGGGAGCGGTCACCACCAAGGCCAACGCCAAGTCGTTCACGGTCGACATCCCCCCACCCGACGGCAAGCGAGGACGCTGGGGTCGACGGGTGGACCGCGGGACGCCCGAGCACCTGACGATGCTGCGCGATCACCTGCTCGAGCGCGGCCACGTCTTGGTCGCCGGGGGGACGACGTTGGCCCCCGCGAGCGCCGTGGAGACACGCGAAGGAAAGCGCGGCCCGTGGTTGTCGGTCCATGTTCCCCGGGGCTACTCCAGCGCCGCGGCGACGCCGGAGGTCCCGATGCATCTGTCGAGCCCTCCGGGTGGCCCCGCCGGGGTACGGATCCTGCGCTACAACGCCGGGGTCGAGTACGACGCCGCCTCCCTCGAAGCCTACGTGACCGCGCGGGAGGGAAAACGGCCGGGGTTCGCGACGGGCACCGTTGGTGAGATCGAGATCGCCACCCGACGGCTGCTCGGTATGACCTTCCAGACCGGAACCAGCCTCGCCCGCGCCGATCATCTGCTGGTGCTGTGGCCACGACGCAACAGCCTGGGCACCCCGCGAGACACGGGTTTCGCCGTGGAGGTCACCGTGGGTGCAGCCGAAGGTGCGCCCATCGCCGAACCCGCGCAGATCCTCGAACACCCCCCGATCGCCACGATCGCGCGATCGTTGTTCATCGATCCCAACTCCGCCCACTGACGTCTCGGCCGCCGCTGCGGTCGCCCGGCGGACCTTCGCGCTCGAGTGCCGCGGGGTCGCCGAGTTCGTGTGATGGCTGCTCGTCGATGCCACCGTCGCGACCCACCGTCGCCGCTCACCGAGGGCCATACCGACTGCGAGTCCTCGTCGGCCGCCGCCTTCGTGCGATGGCTGCTCGTCGATGCCACCGTCGCGACCCACCGTCGCCGTTCCCGTCGTCTCCCCGAGGGCCATCCCCTCGCCAGCACCGTGTGCCCGTCGTCGCCGGGGCAGTGCAATGAGCCTCGCCCCCAGGTCGCCCGCAGCGGTATCGTCTCGCACGTGCGGCGCTTTGCGATGGCCCTGCTGATAGCCCTGGGCGGGGGTCCGGCGTGCACCCACGTGCTGCGCCCCTACGCGAACACGTCTCCTCCCGGCCCTACCGAGACGGTGCGCCTGACCTGGCTGGGGACCGCGGGTATCGCCATCGACGATGGGAAATCCATGGTCCTGCTCGATCCGTTCGTGAGCCGGGCGCCGTTGCGTCGCGTGTTGTCGCGTCGCCCCGTCGAGGTCGATCACCAGGCCGTCGCCCGCTGGTGGGAGCGGCTCGCGCCAGGCGGACGGGAACATGTCGCCGTGGTGGTGACCCATGCCCACTATGACCACTCGATGGACGCACCTGCGTTCGCACAGATCAGCGGCGGCCAACTCTATGGCTCGGCGGTGCTGGTGGCCCAGGCCCACGCAGGCGGGTTCGATCCCGGGCGCATCCACGAGGTGACGGGCTCCGACGCGATCGAGGTGGGCGGATTTCGCTTCACGATCTTCGACAGCGAGCACGGGGGTCGCCGCGTGTTCTTCCCCGGTGAGCACCCCGAGAATTTCTCGATCCCCGCGGCGGCGCGCGACTACAAGCCGGGGCCCGTGCTGACGGTGCTCGTCGAGCACGGCTCGCGTCGTGTCCTGCACCACGCCAGCGCCGGGTGGGCGCCGGGGATGTACGACGGCGTCGGCCCGGTGGATCTGGTCCTGCTCGGCGCGGCCGGGCACGCCGACAACCAGACCGACCGCTACCTCGCCGCCGTGCCGCTGGCCGTCGAGGCCCGCCATGTCGCCCCGATTCACTACGACAACTTCTTCGGCCGCCTCGACCCCAGGCCCGCGGCGCTGCCCGGCGTGAAGCTGCGACGCCTGGTCCACGCCCTCGAGGACCACGCGCTGTCGGTGGTGTCCCTCCCGCTCGGTGAGACACGCGCGCTGCCGTAGCCGCGGGCTCGGCGACGGACCGACCGCCGCAGCCCGTCCACCCGGGCCACCGACGAGCGAGCGACGCAGGGCTCCCGCCCTCATGGATTGCACCGATGGTGGGGCTGTCGATCCCCAGCTATGTTCGGGCCGATGCCCCGCTCGCTCGTCGTTGCGTTCATCGACGCGCTGCCCCCCGAGCAACGGACGGCCTGGTCCGACCACCAAGCCCTGGACACCAGTCTGGCCGACGCCGTCGCAGCGGCCCAGGCGGCGCATCCCGGGATTCGCACCGATGCCAACGCTTTCGCCGGACGGATCGCCCAGGCGGTCGGAGCCGACCGAGCACGCCTCGGGGTCCTACCGATCCCCGACCTGTATCTCGCGTTCGGGTGTGCCATGGGAGACCGGGTCGCCGCCGACACCTTCATTCGGCTGCACGGCGGGCAGATCGACCGGGTGCTCGCCAAAGCCGAGCGCGGCCTCGACGTGGCCGAACGACGGCAGGCGGCACTGACCCACATCCTTGCCCCTCGCGCGGGCGGCCCGGCCAAGATCGACGGCTACCGGGGCCGTGGCAGCTTGGACAGCTGGATCCGGGTGGTGGTGGCCCGGCTCGCGGTCGACTTGTTTCGCCGTCGCGGGGCCGAGGTGGAGGTGGCGGTGGACCCGATGCTGCTGCAGGAGGTTCAGCCCGATGGCCAGCCCGACCGAGAGTCTCGGCGGCACGAGGCCGATGTCACGGGTGCACTCGAGGATGCGCTGGAGCGCCTGGACGCCGACGAGCGCCGCCTGCTCCGCGAGCGCTTCGCCCAGGGGCGCACCACCGATGAGCTCGCCACAGCGCGGGGAGTCCATCGCACCACGATCGCGCGACGGGTCGATCAGGTGCGGGCCAAGCTCGCCACCTTGGCCCGAGAGGCGCTGCGTCAGCGGCTTCGAGTCGACGAGGCCACCGCGACGAGCCTGCTCGCCATGGTGCCCGACGGGCTCGACGTGAGCGTCAATCGGCTGCTGGCCTCGCGGGCTGAGCCGCAGCCGTGACCTTCGCCTGCTCCAGCGCCTCGGCGAGGCGCTCCTCGACCGAGACCCGCTCGGGATGCTGTGGCGGCCAGGCCTGCTCCGCCGTCTGCTTCGCTTCTCGCAGCAGTCCGATTCCCTCCTCGGACCGCCCGCGCTGCACGAGGAAACGGCCAAGGTTGCTCTTGGCGACGACGATGCGCGGATGCTCGGGGTCGAGCTCGACCAACCCCTTCAACGCTTCGCGCAGCGACGCCTCGGCGCCCTCGTGGTCTCCCACTTCCATCAGCGGTCGGTGCAACATCCCCAGGGCCGCCGCGCGGAGCAGAGCATCGGGGTTGGGCGAGCCGTCGTTGATGCGAACCACCTCGCGAATATGAAACATCGCGTCCTCCATTCGGTCCTGGCTCAGCAGTATCCACGCCAGCTCGTAGTGTCCGATCGCCTGTACGTACGGCGACCCAAGCCGCGTCTGGGCGTCCTCGATCGCCGCCCGGGCCTGCCGCTCGGCCTCCGCGTATCGGCCCGCTTCTCGGTACGCCGAGGCCAACATCTGACGGTAGCCGGGCAGGTTCCAGTGCTCGGACGCTTCCGCCAGCCCCACCGCCCGCTCGAGCAGCTCGATGCTGCGCTCGGGGTGCCCGTCGGCAAGCTCCAGATCGCCCAGGCACGCCAGCGCGTGAGCACGGACGTCGACATCGCCTCGGGTGCGCCGTGACAGCCCCACCGAGACCCGCCCCCAGGCCCGTGCGACGTTGGGCTCGGCCAGGTCGCGGGCCGCCACGCAGGTGAGCTTGGACCCGGCCTCCGCCGCGGTGTGCCATTGCTCGTTGGCCAGCGCCACCTCGGCCGAGGCCACCAGGGCTTCGGCCGCGCCTTCGGGGTCTTCGCCGCGTTGCCACAGGGCCGTGCCCAACGCCATGTTGGCCCGGGCCTGCAGCGGAGGATGCCGCTGGGATGCTCCCGAAGCGAGCACCTGCTCGATGGCCGCGGTGGCTTCGTCGAACTGCCCCCCGTTGATCCGCACGCGAGCTTCGGCGAGCTGCCGTCGGCCAGACTGCACCTCACGCTCGAGCTCGGGGTCGAGCAGCTCACGGTGCTCGAGCTCTCGTGGATCCGCGCAGCTAGAGACGGGCGTCAGCCCCTCGAATGCGCGCAGCACTTTCTCGGGAGCATCCGCCGCGAGATCCGATGCCCCGGTCAGGACCCCATCGAGTTCGGAGCGCAGCCTGTCGAGGCATGCGATGCGAAGGTCCATCAGCCGCGGAGACTGCTCCCCCCGCACCAGCGTGGCCTCGCATGCCTCCGCCCGACTCGCCCGCCACGCGCTCGCGTAGCCATCGAGGGTCGTGGCCGCCTCTTCCATCAGCGTGGCCGACGACGCCTCTGCGGCCTGCGCCAGCTCCGTTCGTCGGGCGTCGTCCCACACCTGTGGAACATCGACGCCCTCGCTGGGGCAGGGCGACGGCGCATCGACGAGCATCCCCCGTGCCCCGAAGCCGACCCCCAGCGTGACCAGGGCCAGCAGCCACGGGCCCGAGCGTGCCCAGCCTCCAGGGCCCAGCGCAGGGAGTAGAGCGTCGACGGTCGGGAACCGCCGCGAGGGCTCGGGATCGAGACCTCGCGCGAGCGCCTTGCGAACCCGACGAGAGACCCCGCGTCGCACCGGAATCTCGACCGCGTTGCTCATGGCCGCGGTCAGCTCCCCCACCGTGGCCCCCTGGTACGGACGGTGACCGAACAGCGCCTCGAACAGCGACACGCACAGCGCGAACTGATCCGACGCCGCGTTGCCCCGCTGCCCCGCCAGCTGTTCGGGAGCCATGTACGCGGGCGTACCCAGCAGCATCCCCTCGCGCGTGTACAGCGAGGACGC
>JAHZJA010001506.1 GCA_022601155.1 Deltaproteobacteria bacterium
CACGTGCTTGGCCACCCGCCACGCGACCTCGAGGTCGATCATCTGCTCGGCGGTGGGCGTGGTCTTGGTCGCGACCGACGCCGCCGCTGCGCCCACGTGCATCACGTCTTCGCGCTGCAGCAACACCCCGCCTGCGACGCTCCGCAGCCGCCAAGGAGGCGGGCCGGCGGCGAACATCTGCGGCAGCTCGAGGAGCCTCAGATTCTTCTTGCGCGCCAGCACCTCCCGCGCTCCCGTGCTGTAGCCCGGAGCGATGACCACCTCGATGAACGTCTCGGCGATCTGCTCGGCCGTGGCGGTGTCGACCTGCTCGCTCACCGACACGATGCCCCCGAAGGCGCTCTCGGCATCGGCTTCACGCGCCTTGCGATACACCTCGGCCAGCGACTCGCCCGCCCGGCCCACCGCGGCGCCGCACGGCGAGGCGTGCTTGAACACGGCCGCGGCCGTGCCCAGTGGCTGCAGGTCGCGGATGATCCCGAGGGCCGCATCGGCATCGAGCAGGTTGTTGTAGCTGAGCGCCTTGCCCTGCAGCACCAGCGCCTGGGGAAGACCCGGCGCCTCGTCGGGCTCGCCCGCCACCGCGTACAGACCGGCCACCTGGTGCGGGTTCTCGCCGTAGCGCAGCGTCCCGTGACGCGGACCGCCCGCGAACACCACCGGGGGCGCGCTGGTCTGCTCGGTGTCGGCCTCCCCCGCGAGGTAGGCCGCAATCGCAGCGTCGTAGGCCGCCGTGTGGGCGAAGGCCTTGCGGGCCAGATCCCGTCGCAACGACTCGGGTACGGCGCCGCCGTTTTCGGCCAGCGCCTGTCCCACGCGCCCGTAGTCGGACGGATCCACGATCACCGTCACCCGGGCCGCGTTCTTGGCCGCAGCCCGAACCATGGTCGGCCCCCCGATGTCGATGTTCTCCACCGCCCGCGCCAGGTCGCAGCCCGGATCGCGGATCACCTCGCGGAACGGATACAGATTGACCACCACCAGGTCGATGGCCGGGATGTCGTGACGCTCGCGCTCTTGGTCGTGCTCGGCCGTCGGCGCCGCCAGGATCCCGCCGTGGATCCGCGGATGCAGGGTCTTGACCCGACCTCCCAAGATCTCCGGCGCACCCGTGTAGTCGCTGACCTTCTCGACGGCCACGCCCAGCTCGCACAGCGCCCGGTAGGTGCCGCCCGTGGACAGCACCTCCACCTTGCAGTCCACCAGCACGCGGGCCAGCGTCTCGAGGTTGCCCTTGTCGCTGACGGAGACCAGGGCGCGGCGGATGGGGATCGACGTGGTCACGCCGCCGCGTACCGTGGCGCCCCGACGAGGGTCAACCGCGCTCGCGGCTCGCGCGGCCGACCCCGGCCTTTCGCAGGCACACCCACGCCCAAACGAGGGAACGCGCACGGTCACCCCCAAAGAGATCTCCGCCCTGACGCGCGGCGTACCCGGGGTCCCCACCACGAAAAAACAACGCCCCCGCGTTGAAGCGAGTGCGTTGTCGATTGCCGGAGGTATGGGTCGTCGTAAGAGTAAAGTCCAAGCTCGACGCTGCGGCCCGGGCCGCACGGGCGTGGTGTCGGCCCGCGCCGCAGCGCCGTGCCCCCCCAACCAATGGCGGGCGCGGCGAGTCCCGCCCTACTGCTCGGCCTTGGCCAGATAGGTCAGCAATTCCTCGCCACCGGCCTCGCGCAGCTTCATCAGCCCACGCACCTCCACCTGGCGGATGCGCTCGCGGGTGAGGTTGAGGATCTCCCCGACCTCTTCGAGCGTGATGCCCCCTTGCTGGGCGACATCGAGGGCGCAGCTCTGCTTGAGCTCCCAGACCTCGCGGTCGGGGAAGTTGACCTTGATGCTGCCGGTCCCCGGATTGACGTCGATGTACAGGTGGTACTTGCAGCTGACGTAGGGGCACGGGCGCGCCACATTGGCGCACTCCCCTCGCGTGCTGGGGCGCCAGTAGCTGCGCTCGGGGTACAGCAACGCGCCGATACGAAGCTCCTCCTTGGTGAGGCGCTTCATCGCGATCGTCTTGGCGCGCTGGCGTCGGACGATCGGCTTCGGATCGGCGAGCACTGCGGGCTCGAGGTCGGGGGTGGTCGGCTCGGCGGCGGTGTCGTGGTCGTACTTGAGCATGGCGTGGGCCCTTTGGGAGGCAGCGAGATAGAGCGAACGGGCAAGTGGTGGGAGAGCGAGTGGGGTCGAGGGCGGCCAGGCCCTCGCATCGAAAAAACAATCGGCTATAGAAGCTCGGTGGTGCTGGCTGCCCCTCCGCCGCGCGGGCGAGACCCTTCGCCGGCCGCGATGATCAGCTTCTCGAGGCGGTGGACTCCGGTCAGCAGCAGATGGGCGCTGTCTTTGACGGCCGACAGCTCTCGGGTGAGCCGGTCGCGGAGCGGGGTGGGAGGCTGCTCGGTGATGCGGTCGTCGAACAACCGAACCAGCTCGCCGAGCGCCTCGTCGAGGGTCTCGATGTTGTCCTTGAAGGTAAGGAACCGCGCCTGGATCTCTTCGATCGTGTAGCGCTCGGCCATCAACCGCTTGATGGTGTTGATGCGTCGGACGGCGCGAACCGGGTAGACCCCGCGGGAGCCCAGGTTCTTGCCCTTGCGCCCGACTCGGCGGGAACGCGGCACCAGGCCCAGCTGCACATACTTGCGCAGCGTGGCCTCGCTGAACTTGACCGCGCGTCCGGAGAACACGGCGACCAGCTCGGCGGAGGTCAGCCCTTGCGGACTGGCCTGCTCGACCTCACGGACCTGAGCTTCTGAGAGCGCGACCTGCATCGCGAAATTGAGACCGGGGAAGACAGACGAGACGTCGGGGGCGACGTCGAATCGAGAGGGGGCAGTGGGGAGAAGCAACGAGCAGCCGGGGAAGGCCATCGACCCGTGGGGCGGGTCGGCTCAGAGCAGGCGCGTGACGGTCGGGGTCGAAGCGATGGCGGTTGGGAGGTGCCACTGGGTTCGGTGCGTCCCAGGATTCGCGTCGATGGATCCGATTCGTCTAAGCCGCGTCACTGTATTCCATTCAGTGGAGTTTCAGAAAGCACTTTCTATTGACTGCTCAAACTTTTTTGAAAGTGATCAATGCGAATTCGTTCAGTGGCCAGATCTCGATCGTAAGCCCTCGTACGACGCAATTCGGCCATTCGCGGCCGCGATCGCGGCGCAGCGGTCGATTCGAATCCGGTGCCGAGACCAACCCACCTGAACACGTCGACAGGCGACGCCCGGTCAGTGTCACGATGCAGCACGGTGCATTCGGACAGTAGGGCAAGACCTTGGGTCATTGCGCCACGGTCCGCTGGCGCTTTGGTGGCGCGATCGCATTGGTCAACGCGATCGAAATTCGCGTGAACCCAGTTGCAGTCGCGACGGCGACGCGCTCGGCTACTCGGAAACCGGCCCGTTGGACGTCAGGCGAATCGACGACGTGGCACCGGCCCGGAAGTCGAACGACCGGCCCTTGACCCACACGTCCTCGCGGCGACGCTTCCAATATACGGTGGCACGACCCACCGGGACTCGGCGCGTGGTCATGGGAGCCACGACAAACTCGGGACCCTTGCCCACGCGGACGTACGCCACGCGTAGTGGGCTGCGGAGCCCGAATTCGACGGCAATCGAGCGTCCCGCACGCCGCCGCTTGGCGTTGCCCTTCGGCTCGCTGACCTCCGCCGGCCCAGGATCTCGGGCTCCGGTGGTCGACCCTGTGTCAGGGTTTGGACCATCCGACGCGGCGCCGCCAGTCGAGGCCTCATCAGTCGGGTCGCCACGGGTGGAACCACCGTCAGCAGGCCCCGTGCCGTCGGAGACACCGAGGCGGTCAGACCCGCGGGGCTCGACACCCGCCTCGCCACCTGTGGGCTCCATCGCAGAATGCTCGACCCCGCCTCGCGGGTCGCCCAAATCCTCCGAGGCCGACGCCGTGCCCTCTCGTTGGCCCGCGGCCCCTGGCCCCTGCCCCGCCGACGGCTGCGAGCGGTCTTCGGGTTCAACCCCGTCGCCTGGCGTTCGCTCGTCGCGTAGGCCCCTGACCAACAGCCCACCCACCGCAAACCCGAGACCGATGACTCCAGCGCCGAGCAAGACCGTCCGCCGCGAGGAGGTCGCAGGCGGCGATGCTGGTTCGGCGGGCTCCAGGGCCACCGCCATCGGGCTCGCGTTCGATGTCCGGGTTGCCCCCGTCACCGTGGCCCGGGTCGTGGTGGATCCCACCGGCGGCGAAGACCCCCCCGCCACGGCGCTCGCCTCGATGCCCGACCGAGGGCCGAGCACCCCCATCTCGCGACGGCACAGCGTCGCCAATTCGGTGGATGCGTTGCGATAGCCCGCCCAGGCGCTCAGGTACTCCAGCGCCCGGCTCGCAGACGGAATGCGCTGCCGCGGCTCGGGCTGGAGCAGGCCCTGGCGCAGCGAAGCCAGCTCGGGCGGGACATCCGTCCGCGTCAGCGCGGGGAGCTCCTTGCCCATGATCTGGCCGTACAGCGCGTCCTGGTCCTCTTCGTCGCGAAAGCGGACGCCTTCGAGGAGCTCATGGAGGATGGCCCCCACCGAGAACAGATCGACGGCCGGATCGCGGCTGCGCCCGGCGAGGTGCTCGGGCGCCATGTAGCGCAGCTTGCCCTTGATGTGCGCGCCCGAGGTCTCGTCGGTGGCCAGCCGTGCCACCCCGAAATCGGTGACCTTGACCTCGCCCGAGGTGCTCACCAGGACGTTGTGCGGCGACACGTCACGATGCACCACGCACCGTGGCTGCCCCTCGTGGATCAAGTGATGGGCGTAGCCGAGCCCACGCAGGATCTCGCCGACGATGTACCCCGCCAGCGGCGCGGGCCAGGCCTGTCCCCGCGCCCGCAGCTGCGCGCACAGCTGCGCCAGATCCAGGCCGTCGACCCACTCCATCACCAGGTACGGCTGCCCCTGCTGCTCGGCGGCGTCGAACACCTGCACCACGTTGGAATGCGACATCAACATCGACAGCCGCGCTTCCTCGAGGAACATGCGGCGATGTCGAGCCTCGGCCGCGATCTCGGGGAGCATCCTCTTTATCGCGACCGTCTTTTGGGCACCACCCACGCCATGGCGTCGGCCCATCCACACTTCGGCCATGCCCCCCGCGCCGATCCGACGGACCAGCGCGTACTGTCCCAGCGTCTGCGACACGCGTCGGAGTCAGCGTGGCGGCCGGGCATCGATGGTGTCAAGCCATCACGCACGAGCGCGGCTGCGCCCGCCGTTGGCCGTGGCGATCGAGGCCTCCAGCACCGGGGCGAGTTCGACCCGCGGACGAGCCCCGCGCGACGCCGCCGTCATGCGGGCATCCGGCCGACCTCCCGCCCGGCAGGTGGATCCAGGCCTCCTACGGCTGCAGCACGACGGGCCGTCGGCTCGGCGCAGCCCCTGGCGACCCCGCCCGTTCGGTCGCCGACTGGGGCATGGCCGGCGCAGGGGCGTGCTCGCCCAACCACGCGTCGACGCTCGCGACTTGCTCGGCGAACGGCTCCCCGCCCTCGGCCCACAGCGCCCGCGACTGCCGAGCCAAGGCGTACGCACGGGGGCGATCATCGTCGAGCTGCACCAGCGTGCGGGCCAGCGCGAGGTGGGCTGCGGCGGTGTCCGCTGTGTCGCTGTCTCCTCGGCTACAGATCTCCAGCGCACGCTCGAGCAGCGGCCGGGCCTGCTGGGGTCGTCCCAGCTCGAGCAACGAGACCCCCATGGCGTTGTAGCCAGGCACCAGACGCGTGTGCTCGGTGCCGAGCGTGGTCTCGAGCAGCGTGTTGACGCGGGTGTAGTGCTCGAGCGCTGTCTCGTGATCACCACGAGCCGCGAACAGGTCGCCCAACGCAGAGATGAGGTACGCCAGGTCGGGATGGTCGGGGCCCCAGGCGGCCTCCACCACCGACAGCCCCTCGCGAAGCAGACCCTCGGCCTGCTCCTGCTCTCCCTTGGTGGTGTGGACCATCGCCAACCCGTACAGCGCAGGGACCCGCCGCGGGTTGTCCTCGCCCAGCACCACCCGGTCGATGGCGATGGCGCGCTGGAAGTGGCGCGCCGCTTCGTCGACCCGGGTCAGGTGCAGGTAGCTCATCCCCAGGTTGTGATGGGCGGCAGCGACTCGTACGTGCTCGGGGCCCAAGGCCTCGCGAAGGATGGACAGCCCCCGCTCGAACATGGGAATGGCGACGTCGTGCTGGCCAAGCATTGCGTGAGCCGTGGCCACCGACCTGAGAACGCCTTCGACTCTGGGATGGCGGGCGCCGTAGCGGGCCTCGTTGATCGCCACCGCCCGGCGCCCGTGCGGCACGCTCGCGTGGACCTTGCCCGCGGCCCGCAACGCCCTCGCCAGATCGTGGAGCACGTCGGCCACCCGCGGATGTTCGGCGCCGTACTCTTGCTCGACGACCGCCAGCGCGCGAGTCAGCAGCTCCACCCCTGCCTCGGGATCGCCCGCCGCCTGAACCACCGCACCCTGATTTTGGAGCCACCGAGACAGCAGCCCCGCCTCGTTGCCGGCGCGGGCAACCGCACCGTTGGCCATCGCGAACATCCGTTGCGCGTCGTCGAGCCGACCCAGGTCCACCCCGACGACCGACACCAGCGCGACCCATGCGGCAGCCACCTCGTCGTCATCGTGCCCGGCGTGCCCATGCTCGATGGCCGACGTGAGGGTTTGCTCTGCGCGCTCGGGTCGGCCCGCCTGCGATTCCAGATCGGCCTGGACCCGCAGGGCCCGAGCCACCAGCGACGGCACGTGGAGCGCCTGGGCGTCGTCGGCCACCCGCTGCGCGCGAGCGATGCCCGAGCCGAACTGATGCACCCGGCCCTCGGCGCGCGCGGCTTGGAGCTCCACCTCGAGCTCGAGGGCCCGTGCGAGCGTGGCGGGGTCATGGGACAGCGGCGCGTACCCCTGCCCTGCCCGCTCGGCGCTGCACGCAGACAGATCGTCGAGCGCATCGAATGACGCGGCCGCGTGCTCGAGCAACGCCCGATCACCGCGCTCCAGCACGGCCAGCAGCGCGTCGGTCTGGCGCAGCTGCGAGTCGAGGCACAGCCTCTGCCACACCGACGTGTCTTTGGAGGCAGCGGGGTCGGCCCGCCCGGCGTTGCACGCTTCGTCGGCGGCCGTGGACCACCCCGCCATGCGTGCCGTGACCGAGGCCTGCAAACCGGGCCACGCCTGCTGGACGAACGATCGACCGTCCGCCTCGAAGCGCGTAGCCAGCTGTCGTTGCCGTGGCTCGCTCCAGACGGCCTGGGCTCGCTCGGTCGCCGGACGGCACGCGGCGACCTGTTCGCTGGCGGCCGCAGGCGCCAGCGCCGTGGCCACGGTCAGCGCTCCCACCCCCAACGCCACCGCCCCCCATCGCCGCTGGCGAACCGCGAGCAACGACTCGAGCCGGTCCACCAACACCGCCATGGAGGGCCAGCGACCGTCGGGGTCGGCGACCAAGCCTCGCTCCACGATCCGCCGCAGTGCGATGGGCATCGTTCGTTCGTGGCGCCGAGACTCGTCGTCGGTCTTGCTCGGCCTTTGACCGGCGAGCGCTTCGTAGAGGCTGACGCAAAACGAGTACTGGTCGCAGGCCGGCTGCACGCGATGGTTGCGGCGCTGCTCGGGAGCCATATACGCCGGGGTGCCCAGGACCGCCCCCGTCACGGTCAGGCGCTCGGCGGGCTCGGACTCGCCATCGTGGGTGCCTTCACCCGTGCTCGGGAGGTCGAGGGCTTCCCACAGCGCCAACCCGAAGTCGAGCACCCGCACTCGACCCTGTCCGTCGATCATGACGTTGTCGGGCTTGAAGTCGCGATGGACGACGCCAGCTCCATGGGCGTGCACCAGGCCCCGCCCCGCCTGCACGAACACCCCCACGATGTCCCGCCAGCTGTGCGGGCCGCTCTCCATGAAGC
>JAHZJA010001507.1 GCA_022601155.1 Deltaproteobacteria bacterium
CAGCGCTCGCTGCCGTCGCCAAGGTCGAGCGCGTACACCCCAGTCGACTGGCCCGCCACGAACACGACCCCCTCGTCTGCACCCACCAACGGGGTCGAGTCGCAGTCGACGAAGTCACCACCCTCGGGAGGAGCAACCGACGAGATCCACAAGGCCTGGCCCGAGCTGGCTGCCAGTGCGACGACCTTGCCGTTGTCGAAGCAGGACATCAGCGTGCCCAACTCGACCCCTTGCTCCTTGGCGGGCACGAACGAGAGCCCGGCGTGGCCGTGGATCGTGAACACCGTCTGAAGCTCTTGCTCGTACTGCCAGCGCCACGAGCCCGTGCGAAGGTCGAGCGCGTAGATTTGGTCGCGCGAGTTGACGAAGAACACCACGCCCTGATTGACGATCGGGGCGTTGCGAATGCGGCCGGGAGTCTCGTAGCTCCAGCGCGTGGTCTGGTCTGCGACGGAGATTGCGTGGAGCACCCCGTTGTCGGTCCCGACCAACAACAGCGCCTCCTCGTCCTGACTGGCGGGCACCAAGACGGGCACTCCGCTGACCGCTCCACCCAACAACCGCTCCCAGCGAACGGTGCCATCGGCGGCGTCCAAACCGAACAGGTAGCCGTCGCGACTTCCGGTGTAGACCATGCCTCGATCGGGATCGACGACGGTTCCACCGAACTCGTCGGGTCGCAGCACGAAGTTGTCGGGCTGCGTCAGCGAGCTGGTGTAGTCGACGGCAACGACGGCCAGCGCTCCTTCACCCATGGCGGGATGAATGAGCTCGACCTCGTCACGTGCACCACACGAGATGGTTGCTGCGAGCAGCAACAGCCCCGCCATGCTCCGGACAGTGCTCACGGACCGAACCCACCCAGACCGCCCAGCCCTCCGAGGCCCGGAATCTGGGGATTTTCGGGCAACGGCGGCACGGCGCTCGGGTCGAGCTTCTCGAGGTGTGCGCGCACCTGCTGCGACGCAACCGACTGCTTGTCGAGCGGATATTCCTCGACGTACAGCTTGTAGACCTCGATGGACTCGTCGGTCCGCCCGGCCTTCTCCAGCAAGCGGGCTTTGTGCCACAGCCACTGGTCTCGGTAGAAATCGCCAGGCTCACCCAGCAGCGGCTCCACCACCGCCAACGCATCGTCCCAGCGCTCCTGCCCCTCCATCGCCAAGGTCAGACCTTCGCGTGCGAGGAACACCAGGCCATGGCCTGGTTGGCGGTCGACGAATCCCTGGTAGGCCTTCTCGGCTCCCGCGAAGTCGCGGGCTCGCGCCAGTCGGGCGGCACGAACCAGGTCGGCGGTCTCGTTGGCGGGAGTCCCCGCCCCTTCGGCCTCGAGGGTGGCCAGAGCTTCGTCCACCTTGGCGCGGCGCTCGGCCTCGGTGCTGGTGACCGGGCGTGGCAGGGGGCGTACGCGATCGGCGATCTGCGTCTCGAGATCCTCGAACACCAAGCCACGTGCCTCGTAGGCCGCAGCGGTCGCCAGATGGGTGGTCGCCGCTGCCTTGTCGTTCTCGGTGTGCTGCCACCAGGCATAGGCCCCGGCCACGATCGCGGCCACGCCAATGATGATCCCGATGACCACGACCGGTCGTTGCAGCAGGCCTCGCCCCGCCTTGCGAACCGACGCCTGAAACGCGTCCTGCTCCTCGCCCTTGGGCGCCTTGCGCTTGACCCGAGCGCGGTTCCACTTGGGAAGGTCGCGACGGGGCTCGTCGGCGTCGGCCGACCCGGCCGTGTCGTCCGTGCGGGCAAGCGCGGTGCTCTGTGCCTCGCACGCCCCGGCCGCGCTGGCGGTGACGGTGCTGGCGGTCGCGGCCTCGGTGTCCTTGCCCACCGCCTTGGTTCGACGCTTGCGCCGACTGGGCTTGGCCGCCTTGGTCGCCGACGCGTCGTCGCTCGCCGGAGCGTCGGCCACGGCGTCACCGTCCTCGGCGCTGCCCTCGCTGGGAGGGCTGTCGCTCGAAGAGCTGGGGGTCTCGGCTCCCTCGGATTCTTTCGATTCGTCGTCGCTCACGGCGCTCAGACGGGGTGTCTACCGAAGCCGCCTGCGCGTGTCCACCGGCCTGGGGTATAACCCGGACTCGGCATGGGTAGGGTCACCGCCGGGCCTCGCGACGGATGGTCGTCGGCCGCACGTAGAGGCCGTCGCAACGCCTACGGGCGCATCGGTGCGGCTGTAGCGCTAAGTGCCGCGGTGGCCATGGTGCCCGCCCCCGCGGCCTTCGGCGCGCCCGCGACCCCGCAGCCCGATGCGCAGACCAGCACGGAGGTCGCCGATGCCCCGCCCCCACCGCGGCGTGAGACCAAGGGCAGGCCGCCACGCGATCCCAACGATCTCCCTCCCCTGTCGCCGCCCAACGGGCAGCCCATGCCCGATTCGCTGCGGCGCGACGTCGATCACACGAGCAACGACTCCCGCCGCCGCCGATTGGTGCTGACGGCTCTGCCGCTGTACGCCTCGTTCCGTCTGGGCTTCTTGGGGCGTCGCTCCGTGCCCACTCGCGGCGGAGGCATCGGCGTGGCCGCGCAGATACCCGTGTGGCACCCATTTGGACTGCGCGCCACGGCCAGCCACACCGTTCACCCCGTCTCCGATCAGTTCGTCCGCGACGACGAGGAGGCTCTGGTGCAGACCGCTGCGCGAGGCATGGTGCAGGCGACCCACGCCGGTCTTTCGGCGACGTACACCATGGACCTGGGCCGCGTGATCACCACGTTGGACGCGGGCGCGGGTGCCATGTGGGTCCGGTCGCCCAGCGCGGTCCAAGACGGGCAGCTGGGTGGCGCGTGTCTGACCGACAACATCTGCGACATCGGCCTGGCTTGCTCAGACCAGAACGTCTGCCAGGTCGGGACGACGTTCCAAGCCCACGGTGGCTTTGCCCTCGACGTGCTGCTGGGCGACCGCTTCGCGGTCGGTGGTGAGCTTCGCTACCACGCGCTGCTGTCGGCCCCCACCAACTACCCCGTGTATCTCATCGCCGCCCTACGCGGCAGCATCCGATTCTAGGCGGCTTGTGCTCGAGGTACCCGCGGCATGGGACTGTGCCGTCCCAGCCAGGGCTGACCCCACGCAGCGAGGCCCCCGACGCAGTGCGACGGAGGCCTCGGTGACCATGCAGTCCGTGTAGAGGACTACGGCAGGCCCGGACAGTCGGCCTGGCGGTTGGGCGACAGCTGGCAGGTCGCCTTGACCGACGTGCCACCCGGAGCCGGGAAGCCTTCGCGTCGCAGCAGCTGGAACTCGAGGTTCCACCCTTGCTCGACACAGAACTCCGACATGTTGTCGTTGTCGGCGTCGGTCGCCTTCTGTGACGTGCCGTCGTCGGCCAGCGCCAAGAAGCAGACGTTGTCGTCGTCGTTGGGGAAGCCACCGTCGACGGTGCAGCGTGGGATGGTGGTCTCCTCGAAGGAGCCGCCCTCGAGCGGAGCTTCCTGAATCAGCACGCACGACGGGTCGAGCTGGGTCGACGAGGGATCGGTATCCGCGACGCAGGCGGGCATGCAGGCCGGGCGAACCTGGTCGGCGATGGCCTCGGCGATGGCCCTGAGCGCGGGGCTGTAGTCGTCGTCGCAGATGGAGAACATGTTGCGGGCGGTACCCACCTGGAACGCGTCCGCGAACTCCTTGAGACGAACCGGCGGGACAGCCTCACCCGCGGTGCTGCTGCAACCCGGTCCGATGCCGAAGTCGTTTTGGAACTCGGGGTCCCCCAGCGCGTCTTGGTACGAGACCGTGGCCACGTCGCCCTGGCCCGGGTTCACGCCGCCGATCACCGCGACCAGGACCTCCTGCTCGGGCGTGATCTCCTGCTTGTTGTCCTCGAACTCGTTGACGAAGTCGATGTAGCGCTCGATCGGGCGCAGCACCGCATTGTTCTCCGGGTCGTCGTCGTCGGTGACCTCGTTGCCGTCGGCATCGAGGTTGATCGACGAGCAGCTGTCGTAGACGCCGGAGCCGACACAGGCGACACCCGCGTTCCAACACACCGCCGACGTGGGAGCCGGAGCGGTGTCGTCACTCCAATAGATGCGGTTGCCCTCGGGCAGGAAGATCGTCGCCCAGTCGTCGTTGTAGGAGCAGTCCGCCTCGTCGGTCACGTGGACGATGGAGAGGATGGCGTTGTCGCGGAGGAAGCCATACGAGGGCTCCGTCTCGGTCTGCGACCGACGCAGCGCCTTCCACATCGACTCCAGGTGCGACTCGAAACCGCAGCCGTTGATGCCCTGGGGACCCAGGCACTGGAACGCCTGCACCGTGGACAAGCCATCGGGGAGGTTGGTTCGCCCCTCGATGTTCTCCATCCAGGGCCGTGCGATCGTCTCGTTGTCGCGGTCGGTCGTGGTGGGCTGGATCTGGATGTTCTCCCACTCGGGGGGGCAAACATCGAAGCAGGCCTCTTGGGTCGCATCGATGGTCTGCGCACCCATGAACACGAACTCGGCGGGACGGCTACGGCACGAGGTGAGGCGAAGGTTGCCCGCCTCGGGTCCCGTGCCCTGGCACCAGTCGTTGCCGGTGTCGGTGGTGGTGATGCCCAGCCGATAGTTGGCCTCGACTTCGGGTGCCTCGAGCACGTTGATGAACGCCTCGAAGTTCTGCGCCAGCGTTGCTTGCTCCTCACCCATCGACCCCGAGTTGTCGATGACGAACAGGATGTCGACATCCTTGTTCACCGTGAGGGCGATGGCGTCTTGCGCCTCCTGCGCTGCGTCGTACTCCACCGGCTTGAGCGGATGGTCGAGACACGCGAACAAGGAAGGGAGAGCCACGGAGGCTCCCACGAGCAAGCTGAGTCGAGAGAGGAAGGAAACGTGCATCGTCGTGATCCTCGGTCCTGTCGGCGGGTGTCGGCCCGAACGAAAATAGAGCGGCAACTTCGTTCCGGCTTCCCCCCTGGAAGTCCGGTCGCCCGCCGACGGGGCAGCCATGGTTATAGCAAAGTCGAGACCAAGCGAATGGTGAAGGATTCCGTGAGCCGCCAGGGATGGTTCTGCCAACAAACTTGGCGATTTCGACTCAAAGTTGCGCAACTTCGTTGGCGGTCGTGATCCAAGTTGGCGGAATCCGCGCCTAGCTGGACGGCCCGGGGCACTCGGTAAGCCCCTGTGTGGACATCTCGCATGTGGCAGAGACGTTCCCAACGGGCACCTGCGGGTCACGGAGGAACCGTAGCTCGACGTTCTGGCCCGCGACATCACAGGCCGGATCGAGGTCGTCCCCGGTCACCGCGTACAGGCACAGCGCCTCACCCTCGGGGCGCTGCCACTGCCCTTGGCTATCGCGGACACAGGTCGCGATCTCCTTCGATGTACCGCCGATCTCATGGACGACCGTGCAAGAGGGTAGATCTCCATCGTCGAGGGCGCCCACGGCGGCGACGCAGCCCTCGATGCAATTGGGCCGAAAACGACCGACCAGGATCTCGGCGATGGCGTCCAGCGCGGGGCTGTAGTCGGCGTCGCAGATCGAGAACAGATTGGTGCCGGGTTCGTCGGCGAAGGCCTCGGCCAACACTCTGAGGCGGACGGGGGGCACCGCAGTCCCGTTGCCGCTGCTGCAGCCCGGACCAACACCGAAGCTGTCGAAGAATTCGCCATCGGAGCCCGCTGCATAGTCGATGGGCTCCCCCGCGTACCCGCTGGGCACCCCGCCGATCACCGAGACCAGCACCTGTGGATCGGTGGTTTCGGCGATGAGCCGCTTGTCTTCGTCGATCTTCCGGAGGATCTCGATGTACCGCCGCAGAGGATGGAGCGCCGCGTCGTCGCCGTGGACCGGCTCCCCCGACGCATCGAGGACGACCGGTTCGCAGTGCGTGGTGCCATCAGCAAGCGAAGAGCAGCCAACCCCGGCATTCCAACACACGGCGCTCGGCGGCAACGGGGCTTCGGGGTCCGGCCACAAGTCACGGGTCCCTTCGATGTCGAACGCGGCCTGCCCCGCGACGGTCACGGAACAATCGGCTTCGTCGGTGATGAACACGACCTGGAGCAGCGCATCATCGCGCATGAAGCCGTAGCCCGACTCCGTGTCCACACCGCTGCGCACCAGTGTCAGTCGCATCGACTCCAGCGCCGACTCGAAGCCGCAACCGTTGATCCCCTGCGGCCCCCAGCACCCCAATGCCTGCGCGGTGGTCACCCCCTCGGGCACGTTCGTCGTGCCGTTGCCCCGCTGAAGCCAGGGGCGGACGGCCTGGGCCCCGTCGTCGTCGAGCGCGGTGGGCACGGGCTGCAGATCCATCAGTGTGTCCGGGCACGGGTCGAGACATGCCTCCACCGTCTTGTCGATCACCGCCGACGTGCCCGGCGAGAACACGAAGTCATCCAGATGAGACCGACAGCTCCGCATCTGGAGCGCGCCCGCTTCCGGCGTGGTGTTGCGGCAGGAGATGTTCCCGTTGTCCGTGGTGGTGATGCCGATCCGGTAGTCGGCCCCGACGTCCATTCGCTCGAGCACCTCCACAAAGGTGTTGAAGTTCGCGGCGAGGACCGCCTGCTCCTCCCCCATCGAGCCGGAGTTGTCGATCACGAACAGCACGTCCACCTTGCGCTGAACGTCCAAGACCAACACCGTCTCCCCCTCGCCTATCGACTCGTACTCGACGCTCTTGAGTGGATGGTCGAGGCACGCACACGGCAGCACGAACAACGACGACAGGACGACACGCGAACACATTCGAAACGACATGGGTTCCCCTCTCGGCCGTCGATCCCCCACCCCCCTGCGCCCACTCGCTTCACACCAGGACGAACGAGTCGGCGCATGGACACCTGTGGTCGCGGCCGACCTTCCTGCATCGCAAGTGCGACACCAGGCCGTGCACGCCAGCAATTCCGAGCAGATAGGTCGCGTACGGCCCAGCGGCTGCCGCATTGGTTGGCCGTCACGTCGTTGGCAAAGGGCAACGCGGTTGGCTCGACGGGCGGCCACCGGGCGCGCGGCGACTCGTCTTCGCGCGGACGTCGGCGCACCACCAACCGAACCGGCACGCGCCGCGACTCGTCTTCGCGCTGATGACCGCCCACGACACGACCGGGCAAGCGCGCCACGACCCGTCTTCGTGCTGATGACCACCCACGACCGATCGACCGGGCGCGCCGCGACTCGTCTTCGTGCTGATGACCGCCCACGACCGCTCGATCGGGCGCGCCGCGACTCGTCTTCGTGCTGATGACCGCCCGCGCAGGCGCGCCGCTACTCGTCTTCGCGCTGACGTCGGCCCACCACCCACCGACCGGGCGCGCCGCTACTTGTCTTCGCGCTGACGACCGCGCACGACCAACCGGACCGGCACGCCCCGCAGGTCCCAGCGCTTGCGAAACCGTCGCACGAGGTAGCGCTCGTAGGCCGCGGGCAGACATCGCCCCCGGTTGGCCGAGACCACGATGAACGGCGGCGACCTATCGGCCTGGGTCGCAAAGTACAGCCGCACCAGTCGCCCCTGGTGCGCAGGCGGGCTGTGCTCGTTGACCGCCATGGCGAGCTCCTCGTTGAGCTCGGAGGTGGTGATGCGACGGTGGAGCGCTCGAGCGGTGCGCAGGCATCCGTCGAGCATCTCTCGCAGACCACGCCCCTTGCCCTGCCCTGCGTCGCGCTGCTCACCGACGACCGAACTGCGGATGATCACCGGCCGCTCGAGGAAGGCCAGCTCCCGCTCGGCGTGCTCGCGTACTTCCTTGGCCCGACGTCGATCGGCAGAGATGGCGTCCCACTTGTGCAGCATGACGACCACGCCCTTGCCGCGAGTGAACGCCATGCGGGCGATCCGTTGATCCTGGTCGGTGACGCCCGCCGTGGCATCGATGACCAACACCACGATCTCCGTGCGCTCCATCGCGCGGATCGACTTGATTGCGGCCAGCTTCTCGTGGGCGCGTGCCGCCTGCTTGCGCCGTCGCAGCCCGGCCGTGTCGATCAACACCAGGTCCTGCTTGTTGTGCTGAAACGGCAGGTAGACGGCGTCGCGGGTGGTCCCCGGGGCGTCGTCGACGATGACCCGCGCCTCCTGCAGCAGGGTGTTGACCAGCGTGGACTTGCCCGCGTTGGGTCGCCCCAAGAACGCGATGCGAGTCCCCGGCGGCACGGGATCGGCGACCTCGTCCACCCCGATGCGCGCGACGATCTCGTCGCACAGGTCGGCGGTGCCTCGCCCGTGCACCGCCGACACGGCGAACACGGGCCCGAGCCCCAGCTCATAGGCATCGGCCGCCGCACGCTGACGCGCGTCGGAATCGGCCTTGTTGGCCACAACCAACGTGGGCTTGCCCGACCGCCGCAGGTGCGCCGCCACCTCGAGGTCGACCGCGGTCACTCCGTCGATGATGTCGACCACCAGCAGCAACAGGTCGGCCTCTTCCACGGCCACCTCGACCTGCGCCTGGATGTGGGCCGGCAGCCCCGTCTCCAGCGAGGGATCGATGCCTCCGGTGTCGACCACCAGAAATTGCCGACCCGTCCAGTCCGCCGAGCCGTACATCCGGTCACGGGTGACCCCGGGATTGTCCTCGACGATGGCCAGACGCGCGCCCACCAGCCGATTGAACAGCGTGGACTTGCCGACGTTGGGGCGACCGACGATCGCGACCAGAGGCGCAACCACGACCTCCCCTCCCTCGGCGGGCACAGTGGCGTCGTTCATCGGCTCGACTCCGGATCGTCCTGGTAGCCCATGCGCGACAGCTTGTCGGGATCGCGGGTCCAGTTGCGAGCGACCCCCACCGACAGCATCAGGTCGCAGGGGCGTCCGGTCAGGGCACTGATGCGGTGGCGGGCCCCCGTGGACAACGCCTTGATCACCCGGCCGCCCTTGCCGATGACCATGCCCTTTTGGCTGTCACGCTCCACGAAGACCGTGGCGCGCACGGTGTCGCGGTCCTCTCCCTCGGTCCAGCCCGTCACCTGGACGGCGCAGCTATAGGGAAGCTCCTGGCCCAGGTGCACGAACAGCTCCGCGCGCACCAGCTCGCCCGCGTGCCAGCGAAGGTTGCGGTCCGACAGCTGCTCGGGATCGTAGTACCGCGGGCCCTCGGGCAGACGCTTCTCGACCTCCGATTGCAGCACGTCCAAGCCCTCACCACGCAGCGCCGAGGTGGGCACCACCACCTCGAACGGATGGTGCTTGCCCCACGCCTCGATGATGGGGAGCAGATGGCGCTTGTCCTGGACCTGGTCGACCTTGGTGAGCACCAGGGCCATCGGTCGCGACAACGCAGCCAGAGCCGTCAGCCCCTCGAGCGCAACCGGCCCTGGCTCCCAGGTCGTGGCCTGTTCTTCGTCGCGGACGGCCGGCATCTCGGCCAACAGCAGCACCAAGTCCACGTCGCGTGCGCCCGCGATGGCCTGATCGACCATGAATCGGTTCAGCGCCGAGCGAGCGCGATGGATGCCCGGGGTGTCGACCAAGACGGCCTGAAACCCGGGGCGGGTCCAGATGCCGAGCAACCGCTCGCGGGTCGTCTGGGGGTGCCGGGTGGCGACTGCCACCGGCTCGCCCAACAGCGCGTTGAGGAGGGTCGACTTGCCCACATTGGGGCGTCCGCAGATGGCGATGAAGCCCGAGCGGTGGGGTTGGGATGGCTCACCCATCGGCAAGTGCGAGCTTTTGGCAGATTCGCCCCCGATGTGCAAAGAGGCCACATGGACGTGACCGGCTCGACCTCCGGACGGCCCGCTTCCCGCATGCCTTCCCCTGCGCCGCGGGCGGCTCCACCATCGGCAAGGGTGGCCTGGGCCTCGCTGGCCCTCGGTTTGACCGCGCTGGCGTGGGTACCCGTGTCGTTGTGGCCTGGTGCTGGACTCCCCGCTTGGCCCGCCGTGAGCCTGGGTCTGCTGGCGTTGCTGGTCTCATGGGGCCGGGGCGCCGCCGCCGTTCGCAGCGTGGGCGCGATGACCGGCACCGTCGCCGCCATGGCGGGCGGGCTCCAGATCGCGGTCCTCTGGGCGGCCGCCTGGGGCATGTCCTACATGTAGGATATTTGCCTTCATGCAGTCATCCGTCCCAAGCTGCGTTCATGCCGGTTGTGCAGCAGGAACGCAGGGCCTCGGCCCGCATCGACAAGGTCTTTCGTGTCCTCATCTCGACCGACGAGCTCGGGGACCAGTGGTACATCGCGCGGAACATCTCGAGTACGGGGATGTTCGTGGAGATGGCCGATCCGCTGCCGCTCAAGACGAAGGTGATCGTCCGTTTTCGGCTGCCCCACGACGATGCAGCCATCTGCGCGATGGCGCGGGTCCAAAACCACTACTACCTCCAGTACTCCGACGGCGATGGGCTGCGCGCTCTGGCCGGCGTGGGCCTGCGACTGCTGCGATTTGTGGCCGACGCGGGTGCCCAGCCTCCCGAACACCGTCTCCACTGACCTTCGAGCCCAGGGCGTGGTCATGACGAGCATGCGACGACGATGGACGATGGTGCTGGCCTTGGCGGCTGGCTGCGGGGGCGCGTCCACCGAGGTCGACATCGCCACCCACGTGGGCCCTCGCTTTACTCGCCATGATGCGCAGCAACGCCGCGAGAACGCGCTCGCGGTAGGCCGAACCCTGCTGTCGGAGCTGATGCCCCAGCCTCGGACGGGGAGCCCCGCCACGACCCCGCATCGCGACGAACCGGTTCATCCTCCCACCGATGCCGAGCAGCTCGCCTCGCTGATCAACGCCGTACGCACCGCGCCGCTGGACGAGCTGGGCGGACCGGCTCGACGTCTGGCGGCCGCGTCGGCCACGGTCTGGCCGCAGGTCCGCGAGGCTCTGCTCGCCGATCGCAAGGCACCCAAGGGCGACTACCGGGCACTGCTCGACGCCATCGGTGGCGACGTACCCAACCGCTACGGCTACTTTGCCCGCGCCTGGAAGAAGGCCCACGGCTTCTCCGTCAAGCTCTCCACCGACTGGTTCGAAGACCTCTTGATGCTGCCGCCGGGTCGCATCTCGGGGGGACTGCGGGCGGTCTATCGCGACACGGTGATCCAGGTGGCGATGGCCCGCGCCGCGTCGGCCATCGGGCGCGACGATCCGGC
>JAHZJA010001508.1 GCA_022601155.1 Deltaproteobacteria bacterium
AGGTCGGTATCACGGCCATCTACGCCGCCTGGGAGCGCAGCTGCGTCATCACGGGGATGCAGTCGGTGCGCTGCTGGGGCCGCAACGCCCATGGAGTGCTGGGCTATCCACCCTCGCTCCCCCTCCGCTGCACGTCGACGTCCCGCGATGGCGAGTGCGATCTGGATGCCCCTCCGCCGTACGACGTCGATTTCGGCGGCGCCCGGATCGTGGAGCTGAGCCTGGGCCAGACGCACAGCTGCGCCCTCGATGACCAAGGCGCGGTGCGCTGCTGGGGTGGCTCCAACTGGGGTCGGGTGGGCGCTGGCGACACCCCTGGCGAGACCCCCCCTGTGCTGCCCTCGGCCCGGACGGTCGACTTCGGCGACTTCGATCACGACGGCCGCCCCGATCCCGCCGTGCAGCTGGAGCTGGGCAACCTCCACGGATGCGCCCGCATGCAGCGAGGCGGCGTGCGCTGCTGGGGGCAAGGCAACAAGGGCAAGCTGGGCTACGCAAGCTCGGACAACATCGGCGACAACGAGACCCCGGGGCAGTACTACGAACGCCAGGGCTACGCGGCCGTCAATGCGTTCCCGCCTCGATGAGGCCGCGCTGCTGTAGCCACCCGTACAGGGCATCGGCAACGAGCGCGTGCCCAGGCTCGCGGAAGTGGTCTTCGTCGAAGAAGTACTCGGCGATCCGCCACGCGAAGAACTTGAGCTGCTCGTCGGGACCCTTGCCCTGGGCCTTCAGCAGCTCGACGATCTCCTTTTCCTGGAAGATCGCCTCGGTGAAGATCGGCGTGAAGTCGATGTAGTCCACCCCGTTGGCCTTGGCGTGCTCGATGAGCAGCTCCTGGGGAGCGAGCGCGTTGGGGTCGGACAGCTGGTACGTGTAGGGAAAGATCAGCAACACGACCGGCAGCTCGTTGGCCTTGGCCACGTCGTACAGCTTGGTCATCTCGTCGAGCACGATCTTCCACCCCTCTTGGAACTCGGGGTTGGTGCGCGACTCGAGGGCCATCTTGTGGGTGTTGAAGATCTCCAGCCGCTTGGCGGCATCGACCGACTTGCCCGCCTGGGAGAGCTTCTGCATCAGCCGCCCAAAGCCGGTCTCGTTGGCCAGGAAGCCGCTGACGGGGTTCGGGGTCTGCGTGACGCCGTGGTAGTCGAGCCCGGTGCCGCCGTAGTCGGTGTTGACCACGAACGGCTCCGTCACGTCGTTCATGCAAAAGCCCACCGCGACGAAGTCGGGTGACAGATCGAGGTTGCGCTCGAGGGTGACCCGCTCCTGGTAGGTGGAGTAGCCGTGGACCCCGGCGTTGATGATCTGGTGCTGCCCCTGCTTGGTGTCGCCCGCGGCCAGCTTGTCTTCGAGGAGCTTGGAGAACGTCTCCTCGTAGGTCACCCCGTATCCCATCGTGACCGAGTCGCCGAGCATCAGGCCGCGGAGCTCCCCGGCGGGCTTTTCCCGCGGAAACTCGGTGTCGTGGAAGCCATGCTCGTTGATATGGACCAGGTCGTCGGGCCGTCCCGAGGCCGTCAGCGTGCGCACGGCTCCGGGGCGGTGCACGTAGTGAAGGTCGGGATCGTACTCCCAGATCGTCAGACCAAAGCGGGTGAGCAGCCAGCGATCGCCGAGCAAGAACATCGCGATCAACAAGAAGAACACCGACAGGCCGTCGGCTCCGCTCTTGCCCCGCGAGACCTTGCGCCCCAGCGCGATGGTGATCGCTCCCAGCGACAGCGCCCAGAAGAAGTAGCTGCGCAGGACGTCGGCGTAGTCGACGGCCGCCGCACCTCGGGTGATCTTGGCGACCCAGGGGTTGATGAGAAACGCCGACAGCAACATCCCCACCCCGGCGAGGATGACGATACCGCCGCCGATCTGACGGGTGGACAGCTGGATGTTTGCCATGACGACGACGACAACACGGCGCGTGCGGCCGGGTCCTCGGGACCAGGCCGCACGTCGGCGACGAGTGCGACTAGAACAGCGTGTAGATGAACGGCGCCGCGGCGGTTCCGCCCAGCACGACCAACACGCCCACGAACAGCAGGACGAGCAGGATGGGGAGCAGCCACCACTTCTTGTTGTGCTTGAGGAACGCGAAGAACTCGGACATCAAGCCCGAAGAGTCCTCCTGCGCGCCTGCGGCGAAATCGGCACCCTTGCCGGAATTGTCTTTGCTGTCGCTCATCGGTCGGACCCTCGTGACGGTTCGGCGTTCAGAATTGCTTGAAGTAGCGGCTGGGATCGCCGCCGGTCTTGTGCTCGACCCAGTAGGTCTTCGCGCTCTTGTCGATCTTGCGCTCGAGCGCGTCGCGTCCCATGGCCTTGAACACCAGGGCAATGGGCGTGATCACCACGTAGTAGATGATCCCCATCACCACGTGGGAGATGACCCAGCCGATGGGGTAGGCCGCGTACAGCCACCCCAGGTAGATGGGCTTTTGGAGCGCGGGCACGGCGTAGTACGCGGCCACGATGACCCCGGCTGCGCCCCACAGCCCGTAGGCCAGGTTTTGAGCCTCGAACCGCCACCAGACGACGCCGCCGATGAGGCCGAAGAAGGCCAGGAACATCAGCCCAAACCAGGCGAGTTCCTTCTTGGATGGGTTCTTGTTGATTTCGATGACCGCCATGACGTGCCTCCCTCGGTTTCTCAGTCGAGCGCGAACTCGTTGAGGTAGTCCTCGGCGTTTTCCTTGGGCTGCTCGGGCTTGAGCAGCACGTAGTTCTCGACGACCAGCACGTCCATGTGGGTGCCCATGAAGCACCGATAGGCGTCGGCCGGGGTGCACACGATGGGCTCGCCCCGGACGTTGAAGCTGGTGTTGATGATGACGGGGCTGCCCGTCTTCTCGTCGAACTTCTTGATGAGCTTGTAGTAGCGACCGTTGCGGGTGTCATCCACCGTCTGCACGCGGGCCGAGTAGTCCACGTGGGTGATGGCGGGAACGACCGAGCGCCGGATCTTGAGCTTCTCGATGCCGAACAGGCCGTCGTGCTCTTCTTTCTTCTCGAGGCGCTTTTCGTCCTGCACGGGCGTGACGAGCAGCATGTACGGGCTGTCCTCGTTGGGGCGCATCTCGAAGTACTCGTCGACCCGATCCCGGAGCACCGACGGCGCGAACGGCCGGAAGGACTCACGGAACTTGATCTTGAGGTTCATGGTGGTCTGCATGTCCTCGCTGCGTGCATCTCCGATGATGCTGCGCCCGCCCAGCGCACGCGGACCAAACTCCATGCGCCCCTGCATCCAGCCCACGACCTTCTCGTCGGCGAGCAGGGAGGCCACCGCCTCGACCGTCTCGTCCTCGGTCTCGTAGCGGGTGTACACCGCGTTGCGCGAGTCGAGGTACTCCTTGATCTCGTCGTCCTTGGCCTGGGGGCCCAGCAGCGAGGCCTTCTGCAGGTCGGGCTTGGCCGCCTCTCGCTGGTTGTCCAGCAGCTGGTACCAGATGAGCAAGGCGGTCCCCAGCGCACCACCAGCGTCCCCGGCCGCAGGCTGAATCCAGACGTTCTCGAACGGACCCTCGCGCAAGATCCGGCCGTTGCCGACGCAGTTGAGGGCCACGCCGCCCGCCATGCACAGGTTGTCGAGGCCCGTGTCCTTGTGGATCTTGCGACTGATGCGAAGGACGATTTCCTCGGTCACTTTCTGGATCGAGGCGGCGACGTCCATGTGCTCTTGATCGAGCTGGGTCTCGGCCGGCCGCGCCGGTCGTCCGAACAGCTCGGCGAACTTGTCCGACGTCATCGTCAGGCCCTGACAAAAGTTGAAGTAGGACATGTCCATCCGAAAGGACCCGTCCTCCTTCAAGTCGATCATGTTGTCGATGATCTTGTCGTAGAACCTGGGCTCGCCGTAGGGCGCCAGCCCCATCAGCTTGTACTCGCCCGAGTTGACCTTGAAGCCGCAGTAGTAGGTGAACGCGGAGTACAGCAGGCCGATCGAGTGCGGGAACCGAAGCTCGTGCGACAGCTCGATCTTGTTGCCGCGCCCCACTCCCCAGCTGGTGGTCGCCCACTCGCCCACGCCGTCGAGGGTGACGATGGCAGCCTCGTCGAACGGCGAGGGGAAGAACGCACTGGCGGCGTGCGACTCGTGGTGCTCGGGGAAGACGAAGCGCTTGGTGTACGCGCCGTCGAGTGCCTTCCGCATCTCGCGGGGCAGGTGCAGCTTTTGCCGCAGCCACACGGGCATGGCCCGCAGGAACGACTGGAAGCCGGCGGGGGCGTACGACAGGTACGTCTCCAGCAAGCGCTCGAACTTCAGTAGGGGCTTGTCGTAGAAGCCCACATAGTCGAGCTGATCCTTCCGCAGCCCTGCCTCGGCGAGGCAGTATTCGATCGCGTTGATCGGGAAGTTGTGATCGTGTTTCTTGCGGGTG
>JAHZJA010001509.1 GCA_022601155.1 Deltaproteobacteria bacterium
CTGAAAGCGGTCGCGGCGGGCGGTGGCCATCAGGAAGGCCGACCATCGCTTGGCGAAGAACACGTCGTAGCGAACCATCCCCTGGATGTTGGAGACGGTGGTCTGGCGCTCGTTGCCCGCGGGGAGCCCGTTGTCGTCCAGCAGGGCTACGTCGGCGCGGCCGAAGTTGCCCGCGACCTGGGAGCCCACCTGGTGGATGCCGCGACGCAGCCGAAATCGTCCCTGGCCGGTGACGGCGGCGGCGAACGCATTGCCGGTCGCCAGCAGGCCACCCGCAGAGATTTCCAGCTCTGTCGCATCTTCCGCGTGTCGGGCGTCGGCATCGGCGGCGGCGAAGGCTCCTTGCCCTTCCACTTCAGTGACGCCAGAGGTCGCCGGATCGGCCGAAACGGTGCCCGCGGGTACGGGAGGATCCGACTCGGGGGCCGCCGCCAGTTGGACCGTGCCCAAGTGGATGGCGAAGGTGGAGAGGACCGCGATGGAGGACAACATGATGGTCGACAGTGAGAGCGGCGGGGATTGTTGGGACGGCGGGGAACAAGGGTACAGTCGGGCCTACGCTTTGAACACCGCGTCGGTCTGCCCCGTCTCCGCGTTCGTTGTATAACGCGAGACACCGCGGGAAGGCGAGCTGACGAGATGGCGGAACGACTGCACGGACGAGTTCTGATCGTCGACGACGACGACGATCTCCGCGCCTTACTCGTGGCGGGGCTCACAGCCCAGAACTACGAGTGCATTGGGTGCGCGTCTGCCGAGAAGGGCCTGGCTGCTCTCACTGAGGGCCGCTTCGACCTCATCTTGGCCGACATCAACCTGCCCGGCATGAACGGCATCGAGTTCTGCTCGCGCGTCGTGGAAGATCGCCCCGATCAAGTGGTCATGGTGATGACCGCTTTTGGGAGCATGAAGTCCGCGATCGCAGCGATTCGGGCCGGAGCCTACGACTACATCACCAAGCCGCTCGACGTCGACGCGGTGGGGCTGAGGATCAGCCGCGTCGTACGGGAATGCCGGATCCGCGACGAGGCTCGACGGCTCCGCGCGGTGGTCAACGTTCGCGAGTCCTACGGTGGGTTGCTCGGGGCCAGCCCGGCGATGCGCAAGATCTACGACTTGCTCGAGCGCGTCTCCGACTCCGAGGCCTCGGTCTTGGTCACGGGCGAGAGCGGCACGGGCAAGGAGTTGGTCGCCCGGGCGGTGCACGACAACAGCCCGCGCCGTGAGGGTGCTTTCGTGGCCGTCAACTGTTCAGCTGTGCCCGAGAACCTGCTCGAGAGCGAGCTGTTCGGCCACGCCAAGGGGTCGTTCACCGACGCCCGCAACGACCGTACGGGCCTGTTCTCGCAGGCCAATGGCGGCACGCTGTTCCTCGATGAGATCGGGGAGATTCCGCTGTCGATGCAGCCCAAGCTGCTGCGGGCTCTCGAGGAGCGCAAGGTTCGACCGGTCGGCACCAACGTCGAGATCGACATCGACGTACGGATCGTCGCCGCCACCAATCGCGACCTCGAGGCAGCCGTCGAGGATGGGCGTTTTCGCGAGGACTTGTTCTTCCGCGTCAACGTCATCCACGTGGACCTCCCGCCGTTGCGCTCGCGCGGCACCGACATCCTCTCGCTGGCGCAGCACTTCTTGGGGCGGTACGCCCTGCAGGCCGGCAAGGAGGTCCATGGCATCTCGCCTTCGGCCGCCCAGCGGCTGTGCGACTACGACTGGCCCGGCAACGTTCGCGAGCTTCGCAACTGCCTCGAGCGCGCGGTGGCGCTGACTCGGTTTACCGACGTGGCCGTCGAGGATCTCCCGGAGCGTGTGGCCAAATACCGACGCTCTCACGTGGTCGTGGCGGCCGATGACCCCACCGAGCTGGTGCCCATGGAAGAGGTGGAGCGTCGCTACATCCTGCGGGTGGTCGAGACGGTCGGGGGCAACAAGACCATGGCCTCCAAGATCCTGGGCCTCGATCGCAAGACGCTGTACCGCAAGCTCGAGCGCTACAAGCAGACCTGAACCGGGTGAGGCCTCGCACGGATCGGCGGGGTGGGGCATAGTGTCCCGATGCGCCATCGTGTCCCTGGACGGCGGAAAGACAGGCCCAGTCAGGGCCTCGCGATCAGGGGCGCCTACGCTGGCCTGAAACGTGCAAACCCTCGCCACGGAGACCGGGGGACATGACGGAGATTCGTAAGGTGCTGCTCGTCGACGACGACGAGGACATCCGCACCATTGGGCAGATGGCGCTGCACGACGTCGGAGGGCTGGACACGTTCCTGGCCGCCGGGGGGGAGGCAGCGCTCGAGGTCGCCGCCCGGGAGCAGCCCGACGTCATCTTGTTGGACGTCATGATGCCGGAGATGGACGGTCCCACGACCTTCCGTCGGCTTCGCGAGGGCGAGGCGACGGCGGCCATCCCCGTCGTCTTCGTCACGGCCAAGGTGCAGCGCCACGAGGTTCAGCGCTACCTGGGCATGGGGGTCGTCGGCGTGATCTGCAAGCCCTTCGACCCCATGACCCTCCCCGACGAGCTGCGCCGGATCGTCACCCAGTCGCAGCAGGACCAGCAGGAGCAGGAGCGATGATCATGACATCCACCGAATCCAGGGAACGGGCTCGGACGAAGCTTGGTGAGCTTCGGCAGAGCTTTGCCGAGCGTCTCCAAAGCCGGCTCCGTCAGCTCGACGGTCTGGTGACTCACGCCAAGGCCGATCCGACGCAGGGCGCCCTGACCGAGGCCATCAACGCCGCACACCGTTTGGCGGGCACGGCGGGCTCCTACGGCTTCATGGAGGTTGGCGAGGCGGCGGGGTGTCTGGAGCGTTCGCTACAGCGGATCGCGGGCGGCGAAGAAGAGTGGGAGGCAGCCTCGGCCGCGCTGGCTCGGGCCCATCGCTCGGCCTCGTAGCTGCGCGAATCCCGGTTTCGCGTCGAGACCGAACGTGATAGACGCTTTGGCCATGTCCTTTCTGGATGGGCCGGAAGAGCCCTCGACCGGTACTGTCGATCCCCTCTTCGGGGCCATCCACGCGGCGATGACCACGCTCATCGACAACGACGAGCTCGTGCTCGTCCGCGGGACGTCCACGGACTCGCTCGTCGAGGCGCTGGTCAAGGAGATCGTCGAGCCGTCCCGCGAGCGGGCATTGGACATCATCTCCGCCGCGTTGCTCGAGCTCGACATCGTCGAGGAGCTGTTCGCCGACGAAGTTCGGGTGCGGACCGTGCTCGACGAAGCGTTCGGCTGAGCTTCGGCGCGACGCGGGGTCAGCCGCGCCGCTCGGTGGAATCTACTCCGCCAGCAGCGGAACGATCACGTCCTCGAGTTCCGGCACCGTCGACCCGTGTGCCGCGAAGGCCACGTTGCCGTCACGGTCGATGACGATCTCCAGTGCGTAGTTCCCCGGCCCCGGATCCTCATACGCCTCGTAGGTCGCAGCCTCGTGGATCAGGGGAAACGTCGAGCCTTGGTCGTCACCAAAGCCGAGGATCGTAGGGATGTTTTGGTTGCTGATCGCCAGCACGGCGAGGCCTTGGTCGCCGTAGGTCTGCCACAAGTCCGACTCGATTCCAGGAAACTCCTGGATGCACGAGGGTCACCAGGAGGCAAAGTAGGCCAGTAATATGACCTGCCCCTCGAGGTCCTGCGGTCGCCAGGTGCGACCGTCGACCGCGACCGCATGGAACGGGACGACCGGCTCCCCGATGAGGGCACCGGGCACGTTGCCCGTCAGTGGCACCAGCACCTCGGGTTCGTCGGGGTCGTTGGAGGCCACGATGAGATTGCTCGTGACACCCGTCGCATCGGTGGGGGCAAACTCGATCTCCACCGCTTCGCCGGCCCCCGGGGCAATGGTGATCGCGTCGCTGGGGACGGCGAACGCGGGATGGTCCGTGGCCAGCGACGTGATCTCGAGCGGCTGGGCCCCGTTGTTGCGCAGCACGATCACCCGTGTCTCGCTGCTGCCCGCGGAGACCGATCGAAAGTCGATGTGATCGAGCTCTGGCCACAGCGCAGGGGGCTGGGTGGGGCAGGGGACGTAGGTTCGGATCCCGTCCCAGTGCGCGGCGATGAGGCGGTCGTCGTCGGCGACCACCTCCGCCGTGCGTGGCAGTGGGTTGTCGGCCAGCAGGGGCTCGTCACCCAGCAGGGCCAGGCCCGCGCCGTCGGTGGGATCCATCGCGCGCAGGCGCTCCCAGTCGGAGATCCACACCACATCGCCCAGCGCGGCGACGGCCATCGCGGTGCCGGGGCTGGCACGATCGGTGACCACCGTGGGGCTGGAAGAGTCGCTCACGTCGACACTGCTGACCCCCTCGAGGGACGCCACGAACGCGCGGTCGCCTGCGAGTGACACATCGACGGCGACCCCATCGATGGCGACGGACCCGGTCATGCCGAGGCTGGTGCCGTCGAGGACGTAGCCACGCAGGCCCGCACGACCTTCGGCGACCCACAGTCCCGTCGACGTGGACCAGGCCAGGGCACGTGCGTCGGAGCTGGCGTCGGAGGTGTCGGCGACCAGCGCGAGTGTGTCTCCCGTGATCGTCAGCGCATGTACACCGCCGCCCGCAGCTGCCCCGAACAGGGTGCCGTCGGGCGTGAGCACGAGGTCGGCCATCGCGGGGGCATCGACGGTGGACAGCATCTGGGGGGAGGCAGGATCGTCCACGCCCCACAGCTCGAGCCCCGCGTCGCGGGACACGACCAGGCGTGTGCCGCCATCGTCCACCGCGACCGCCGAGCACGATGCCTCCGCGCCCGCGGGATCGGTGGTGGTGAGCTGCGGGTCGAGCAGATCGGCGATGTTCCACCCCGCCAGCCCACCCTGCTCGGCGCAGCCGTAGACCATGTCTCCGCGAAGGGTCAGCCGACGCAGGCCATCGAGCTGCCCCGCGTTGTCGCTGGCGCCCTGAAAGATCAGCGAGTCGTCGCTGCCTTCACACTCCGCGGGCGGTGGCTCGGGGATGCCCGTGTCGTCGTCGGTCCCGGTCTCGTCGGCGCTCCCCGTCGATCCGGTACCCCCGGTCGCGTCAGGAGGGTTACCCGTGTCGGTGCTGTCGGGGGTGGTGCCGGGCGAGGCTCCACCACAACCGAACAGCGCCAGCGTTCCCATGACCGCAATGGCGTTGCGCAACTGCACGACCGCAGTGTCCCACGTTGATGTCTCGCTCACGAGGGCAACCGGTCATCAACGTCTGCAATCACGGATCGAGATCGGGCGCACCAACCGCCGAGATGACACGTTGATCAAAACGCAATGACCACTTCGCCGCGGATGCCTTCGAAGTCGGGGAGAGTCCGGCACGACCCGTTGACACAGATCCGACCGCCCACCTGCCGCCCGGCGAAGATCCGCAAGAAGCTCGAGTTGAACAAGTTGATGCGGGCGAGCACGCCAGGCCACAGATGAGGGCGACACAGACTGTTGGCCCCTTGTGGACACTCTTCGTCGGTGAGCGAGGGCTCGCCCGCCGGAGTGGGCTGCTCGGTGTCGATGCCCTGCAGATAGCTGATGGAGAACCAGGGGCTGAGGCTGTAGCCCAGGGTGAACAGCCCGCGGAAGAACTGCTCCTGGCTGTCGCGCGAGTTGATGAGCGTCTCCCAGCGGCCCTCACCGCGGAAGGCCAGGGCGTGAACCAGGCCACGGCTGTGGCCCACGGGGACGGTCAGGTAGAACTCGGCGTGGGGGAATCGGCGTCGCACCCACGCGTCCAGGCCGTCGGGAGTCTGTCGCCAGCGCTCGTAGCGATAGCCGCCCGACACCTGCAGCACGAAGTCGGAGTTGGGCTTGCGCCAGATGATCCCACCATAGTTGTGGGTGGCCAGCCGCGAGTTCTCGTCGGTGAACTGACTGAGCCCGACGGTGTCGTTGTAGATGTACTCGAGCGTGTTGATGAACAGGGTGAGGCCGCGCTTGCGAATGAGGTGGTCGACTCGCAGCCGTCCGCCCGTGGCGTTGATGTTGCCCGGGACCTGCTGATCTTCGCGCTCGAGCGTGGGGTTTTCGGTGTACTGCAGCAGCGAGTTCTGGGTGAGGGCGACCAGGTAGTCGCGGTAGTGCTTGCCCTCCGCGAGCACCGTGGTCTCGCCCAGCCGCAGGGTGTTGGAGCTATAGACGCCGTAGCCCTCGAGGGGAATGCTCGACAGCGCCAGCGCCTCGGGGACCTGTCGGATCTGAGGGTTGCGCACCACGCCGCTGGCCCCGAGGAACACATCCCACACCTTGGCGATGCGGCTACGAGCGATGTCGCCACCGATGAGGTGCAGGTGCTCGTCGATGACGCCCACCGTCAGCTCGTCGCCGAAATCGATGTGCACGTAGTGGGCGCCTACGTCGACCTTGCCCGGCAGCTTGCCCTCGACACGACCGCCGACCAGCAGGTCGGAGCACTCGGTCCAAAACGGATTGCCGACGTCGGCCGTGAGCCGTCCGTCGGTCGAGCACGCTCCGTCGCCCGCGTCTTGGGCAAAGGTGTACGACTGCGCGGCAAAGCCCGGGTCGGGCAGCAGCTGGCGGGTCGCAAAGTCGCTGTTTTGGCGGTTGGAGAACCCGGCAATCGCCGTCGCACGCAGGAACTTGTTGTGAAAGTCCGCGCGCCCGCCCTTGATCGTGGCGTCGACCCCGATCTCGTCGATCTTGCGGACGCTCAGGCCCATGCCGCGACCAAAGTTGACGTTGTAGTCGCCGAGCCAGACCCCAAAGCGCTTGGTGTCTGCGCGCAGGGTGGCGCGCTCGAGCCGAAAGTCGTCGCCGATGCCATCGACACAGTCGCCGCTGCAGTCCTGGCCGGCCGGGAACCAGATCTTCTGGCTGTCGAGGCGGACCTGGGCGCCCAGCCGTACCCGGGGCAGCCGCGTGTCGACACCCAGGTTGAGCCGGCTCACCAGGCTCACGAAGCCGTCGTCCGACTCCTGAATGTTGTGGTTGTTGCGGTACCACTCGCTGAGCACGGTCAGCCGCGTCCACGTCTGGAGCGTGGCCTGCTTACCCAGCGGGATCTTGGGGATTCGAATCGAGGCGGGCTTGCGGGCGTCGGGCTTGCCCTCGGTCGCGGCGGGCGGGTCCGGCTGCGCAGGCGACTGGGAGGCCGGAGCCACCATCGCGGCGTCGACCACCCACGGATGAGCCGAGGCCACGCCGGGGGCTGCGGCACACCCGAGCAGCGCCGTACTGAGAACCCATCGTCGCAATGTTCGTCTATCCCGCAGGGAGCACAGAGTCGAGGTACGACTCGAGTTCTTCCATGTCGCCGGTCATGTACCCCTGGTGATCCATCATCACGCGTCCCTGGGCGTCGAGCACCACGTAGTAGGGCAGATCACCGCGGGGGTTGTAGCGCGTGAGCACCTGGGTCTCGCGGTCGAGCAACACGGGGAACGTATAGCCCTCGCGCTCGACCCATGGACCCACTTGCGCCGCGGTATCGGGACCGTCGATGTTGATGGCGAACACTCGGAGCCCCCGCGCCTTGCGGGTGCTGTACATCGTGTTCATCTTCGACAGCTCTTGCTGGCAGGGCTGGCACCACGTGGCCCAAAACGCCAGCAGGAATACCTCTTGCCCGGTCTCGGCGGTGGGGGTGATCAGCTCGCCGTCGACATCCGGCAGCGACAGATCGAGGCCTCCGGCCGGGGCCGCACCGCCTCCGGCCGCGCTGCCCGTGGCGCACGCGGGGACAGCCCCGGCGAGCAGGACGAGCGCGAGGGAGGGGCCGAGACTACGAAGGCGGGGCATACGGCTCCTGGATGACCAGCTCGAGCTGAGCGCGCAGCAGGTCGAGCGACGGCTTTTGACCCTCGAGCTTCCAGCGGATGTTGCCGTTGGCGTCGATGAGCATGTTGATCGGGGTCGCGGCCTGGGGGTCTTGGAGATAGATCGAGGTCCAGTCGAACACCTGATCGAGCAACACGGGGAACTGGAGCACGACGCCTTGGTCTTGCGAGGAGCCGCCCTCGCCCACCGACCACTGGCCCGAGGTCCAGTCTTCGCAGAAGGTGCTGGTGGGGGTCTGGGCGTCCCAGTCCTGGAACATCACCTGCACGATCTCGATGCCGCGGTCGTGGAACTCGTCGTAGAGGATGGGAAACTCCAGCGTCTCCTCCTGGCAGGGCAGGCACCAGCCCGCCCCGATGTTGAGGAGGATCCCGCGGTTGTGCTTGTTGTCGTCGCGCGGGCACATGAGGTCGGCGAACTCCACGGGGTCGCCGTCGCAGGTCTCGAGCACGAAGTTCGTGTTGTTGGCCAGCCGTTGCCCGGGCTCGGTGCCGTATCCCATCGGTCCCGCCCCGGGGTAGCCGCAGGCGCCCATCGCCTCGCTACGGTCCAGCTGCATCGGGTCGAGGTCGCCCATCGAACCGGCGGTACTGTCGACGCCATCGTCGCTCGACGCGCCGGGCGTGGTGGTGCTGGTGTCGTCACTCCCGCCGAGCTCGGGGGGAGGCGCGCAACCCAGCATTGCGGTGGACAAACAAAGGAGGCGGAGTCTCATGGCAATGCGGCTCGTTGCATCGTACGGCGGGCGGGACTACGCGGGCCAGGCGACCATCGCCGTGGGGCCCCGGTCGTGTGCGCCGGATCGAGGGGACAACGCGGATGGGTGCGGCGGCGTTACGTGCGGGTTCAGGGGCGCGGCCAGCCGCTGGCGGACACGTGCAGGGCGCGAACGCCCCCCTGTGCCCCGTTTTGTGCGGTTTTTTTGCTCCCAGGCCTCCAACGTGCCGACACTGCGACCGTAGCGATGTCTGCGCATGTCCTCGATCCCGGACCGGCCCTGCCTTCTCGTCGACGCCGTCGTGCTCACCCCGTGTTGTGGGTGACGGTGGCGTTTGCCGCCCTGGCCGCACGCCCCGAGGCGGCGCAGGCCCGCAGCACCAGCCGCCACACCGTGGTCTCGGGCGAGTCGCTGTGGAGCATCGCCCAGGACAACGGCTGTCGCGTGACCGATCTGCGTCGAGCCAACGCGCTGCGGGAAGGGCCGCTGCTGGTGGGGACACGCCTGACGATCCCCAGCTGCAAGGGCAAGCCCTCGGGTGCTCGGACCCATGAGGTCGAGGCCGGGGATACGCTGTCGGCGATCGCCGTTCGCTACGGCACCACGGTCTCCGATCTGCGCGAGCGCAATGGGCTGCGCGGCGATGTCATCCGCCCCGGTCAGCACCTGCAAGTCGGTCCGAAGTCCTCGGCGATCACCATCCGGGTGGTGGCGGGGCAGAGCAAGGGCCGTCCGCAAAAGGGCACCCTGGTCGGCGGCGCGCAGCTGCCCCACAGCCCGCAGTACTTTCGCCGTCGGCCCGAGTGGGCATGGGGGAGCGCAGCACGTCGTCGATCACACCCGCCGTGCGATCGCCGAAGTCAACCGCAAGTACCCGCGCGTGCATCGGCTCGCCATCGGCGACATCTCGGCACCCGGAGGCGGCGTGCTGCCCGGTCACGGATCGCACCAGTCTGGTCGCGACATCGATCTGGGGCTGTACTTCCGCGGCGTGCCGTCGGGCTATCCGGCCGAGTTCGTGTCGGCCGGCTCGGGGAAGCTCGATGCGATCGCCACGTGGGCGCTGGTCCGGGCGCTCCACACCGCCTCGAAGACCTCGG
Organism: Deltaproteobacteria bacterium; assembly: GCA_022601155.1. Classification (GTDB taxonomy): domain Bacteria; phylum Myxococcota_A; class Polyangia; order Nannocystales; family Nannocystaceae; genus Paraliomyxa. The sequence continues at coordinate 9,591 of JAHZJA010001509.1, forward strand.
CGGGGCCGGACAAGATCTTCCTCGACTACGACGTGCAGGGCTTGCTGTACAAGGCTGCGCGCAAGGCTGGCGTCTCACGCCGCACGCTGCGCCCGATCTTTCAGTACCCCGATGGTCGCTACACCCGCGACCGCTTCGTCAAGCACGAGCCCAAGCACGCCGATCACCTGCACGTACGCTTCAAGTGTCCCCCGCGGGATGCGGGCTGCCGCTGAGGCCTTCGAAGCCTTCGGTTCCTTCGAGCTCCTCGAGCGCCTCCGACACGAACTCGCGTACGGCCGGCGCTTCACTGCTCGCGATCTGCTGCGTTGTGCCTACGTAGGGCATGCCGCGCTCGTGCACCATCGCGATGCGATCGCTGACGCTGAACGCACAGCGCATGTCGTGGGTGACCAGCACGCTGGTGATCTGGAGGTCTTGCTGCAGCGTGCTGATGAGCTCGGCAATGATCGTGATGCTCTGGGGATCGAGGCCCTGGGTGGGCTCGTCGTAGAGCACGACCTCGGGCTCGATCGCGATCGCCCGCGCCAGCGCCACCCGCTTGCGCATGCCCCCCGACAGCTCTCCCGGCCACTGGTCGAGGATGCGACGGTTGAGGTTGACGTTCTCGATGCACGTGATCACCCGACTGCGAATCTCTTCCTCCGTCATGGAGGTGTGCTCGCGCAGGGCGTATCCCACGTTGTCGAGCACGCTCATCGAGTCGAACAGGGCGCCGCCCTGGAACAGGTAGCCGACACGTCGGCGCACCCGACCCAGGCCCTCGGCGTTCATCTGTGTCACGTCGTCGCCGTGGAACGAGATGCTGCCCTCGTCGACCGGGATCAGGCCGATCATCATCTTGAGCCAGATGCTCTTGCCGCAGCCGCTCTCGCCGATGATCGACAGCGTCTCCCCACGGCGAATCGTGAGCGAGGTGTCGGTGAACAGCACGGTGTCGCCAAAGGCCTTGGAGACCCCCTTCATCTCGAACACGGGAGGCTCGGGCGGGGGAGCGACCACCGTGCCACCGCCGGGCGGCGGGGCGACGACGGTGTCGGCGGGCACCACGGGCGGATGCTAGCAACAGCGGCGGGCGGGCCCTCCGGAAGCCCCGAAACAGCGTTGGCCGCGCCGGGCCGGGGGAGATCGAATTGGTATGCTTGCTACTGGATTATCGGTCGAGCGTGTGACGGGCCGCAGACTGCCGAACTCTGCGAAGTAACGACGTTTAGCGAGGGTGTGCGGGTACTCCACACTGTCCGACATTTCCCGACAAACCAACGAATGATGCGACGCCGGACACATAAATGTTGGAAAATGCGCCAGACGGACCCGCGGGAGCACCTCGCCCGTAGTGGCTTCCCAGGGTGCGCGGCCTTGGCCTGCGCGTACCCACCCCCTCGATGATGGCGACGAATACGGCCCAGGACTCGTTCGACTACGACCCGCTGCTCGGCAAGACGGTGGGCGAGCGCTACACGATCGAACGCCTCATCGGTCGAGGTGGCGTGGGCTTGGTCTACCTCGCGCACGACCCCGTCGACGAGCGGCAGGTGGTGGTCAAGGTTCTCGCTCCGCACTGGGCCGAAGACGACGACGCGGTGGCTCGGTTCGATCGCGAGGCCCTGCGGATGGCCAAGCTCGACCATCCGAACGTCGTCAAGATGTACGACCACGGTCACTTCGGCGGCCGGGCCTACATCGTGATGGAGTTCATTCGGGGAGAGCCGCTGCGCCGCTACCTCAACCGTCGCAAGCGTCTGCCGCTCGAAGAGTTCATTCCCATTGCCTCGCAGATCCTGCTGGGCGCGGGGTACGTGCACGAGCGCGGCATCATGCTGCGCGATATCAAGCCGCCCAACATCATGTTGAGCGAGCGGCCGCCCAAGGCCAACCACGTCAAGCTGCTCGACTTTGGTCTCGCCAAGCTCATCGAGGAGGACGAGGAAGAGGAGATCACCAAGGCGCACGTGATCGGCACGGCCGCCTACATGTCTCCGGAGCAGATCCGCGGCGAGAAGATCGACGTGCGCGTCGACGTGTACGCGCTGGGGGTGCTGTTCTTCCTGATGCTGACCGGGGAGCAGCCGATCGCCGGAGACAACGATGCCGCGGTGCTCGTCAACCACGTGCACGGCAAGCCCAAGTCGTTGGTCGAGCGCCTGCCTCGGGGCCATCGCATTCCCGCGGTCCTCATCGAGCTCATCGAGAGCTGCCTGGCCAAGGATCCCAGCGATCGTCCCGACGACGCCTCGGCGATCGCGGAGTCGTTGTTCGAGTTCATCCCCGCCGCGATGTTCGAGCTGCCGGAGGCGACGCTCAAGACCCGGGCGCCCGCCGAGGCCTACTGGGCCACGCGGCTGAACACCGGGCCGCTGGCCCAGGCTGCGCTCAAAGAGGACGAGAACACCAGCGCCGAGTGGACGCGTCCGCTGCTGCGCCGGGCGGCCAAGACGGGCGAGGCCCCGCTCAAGCTCGCGGAGCAAGCCCTTGCCGCGCGGCTGGCCGAGGACATGGAGATCGAGCTCGACCTGGAGCCCGAGCCCGAGCCCAAACCCAAGTCGATGCCGCGGCCCAAGCCACGGTCGCCTTCACGCGCGGGGATGCGACCGGCGGGGAGCTTCACCCCGCCTCCGCCCCCACCGCTGCAGCAGCCCGGCCCCCGCCCCTCGACCACGCTGCCTGGCCTGGGCCCTGGCCCCGCCGACGCGCAGATCAAGCCCAAGCCGTCGACGACCCTCCCCGGCATAGGCCCGGGCCCGGCGCCCTCGCGTCCACGGCCGATGGGCAATCGGCCTGGCTCCGCCACCATTCGGGTGACGGCTGCCGACGCTCGGGAGGCGGTCGAGCGGCTCGACGAAGCGTATGAGGCCAAGGAGGCCGAGGCCGAGAGCAACCTCGACGAGCATCGACGCACGGGCAGGCGCATCACGATCCCTCCCGGGGCGGGCGACGCCGAGGTCTCGGACCTCATGCCCATTGCGCTCGACTTCGACGACCTCGAGGTGGAGATCGAGCCGGAGCCTGCCATGGAGCCCAGCGGCCCCGGGGCGACGCAGATCAATCCCCGGCTCGCGGCGGCCGAGCGTTCGGCCCCGACGGTGTCCTCCGAGCCCCTGGCCACCGAGGCGATCGCACCGCTGGCCAGCCCCGCCCAGTTCACCGGTCCGCACGAGCGCAACGATGGTGGCATGCGCTTGGGGATCATCGTGGCGGTGGCGGGTCTCGCCGCGCTGGCGTTGGGCGGACTCAGTGCCTACCTGGTGTTCGGAGGCGACAACAACAGCACGGAGGCGACGCCCCCTCCCGTCGCTCGAGCCGACACCCCCGCGCTTCCCGACGAGGTGGTCGACACTCCATCCAAACCCGAGCCGGCCGTCGAGGAGCCACCCGCCACCGTCGGCACGGTCGAGGTCCGGGCCGTCGATGGAGCCCGCGTGTTGGTCGATGGCGAGGATCAAGGGGCTGCCCCCGTCGAGCTGGAGCTGGAGCTCGGCGAGCACCGGATCCGGGTGACGGCCGATGGCTACTACCCCTGGGAGAGCACCATCGACGTTTCGCCGGGCGCCAACGCGGCCGTCCGAGCCGAGCTGATGGCCAGCCCCGCCGATGCGGCCGAGCCCAGCGACAAGGGCAAGGGCAGCAAGGGCAAGGGCAGCAAGGGGAAGGGCAGCAAGGGCAAGACCAACCCGACCCCGCCCCCCAAGGAGCCCGACAAGGGCAAGGACGAGCCCAAGTCCGATGTGTTCATGGGCTCCGACAAGGGCGACGACAAGGGCATCTTCCTGCCCGTGGGTGGTGAAAAATGATCCGGGAGACGATCGCGTACACCCTCGCCTTGACCCTTGCGCTGGGCGCCATGCCCTCGGTCGTGCATGCCGAGCCCTCTGGGGAAGTCGATGCCATCAACGCCCAGGCCGTCGACAAGTTCAAGAACAAGGAATACGACGAAGCCGTCGCCCTGTTCGAGCGCGCCTACGAGCTGTCGCCCGAGCCGAACTACCTGTTCAACATCGGTCGCATCTACGAGGAAAAAGGCGATCTCGAGAACTCCGTGAAGTTCTACGAGCGGTTCGTCAAGGAGCCCGCGGTGCCGTTGGAGGCGCGTGAGCGTGGCCTGGAGCGGCTCCGCGTGCTGCGGGCGATCATCGAGGAGACCAAGCCCGAACAGCCGCCACCCGTCGAGCCTCCTCCGCCCGAAGACGACCCCGAGCCCGAGGAGACCTCGGAGCCACAGACCGAGACGGAGCCCGACCCGGTCCCCCCCGTCGTGGAGGAGGAGCCCAAGCGCAAGACCCCCGGGCTGCGGATTGCCGGGTACGTGGTGCTAGGGGTGGGAGGGGCCGCGCTGGCCACGGGCGGGGCGATGGCTGGGCTGGCGTTCCAGCGCTCCAACCTCCTGGAGGAGCAGCACACGTTCGAGCAGCGCGACGCCACGGCTACGCAGGGGCGCGCGATGGCGCTGTCGGCCGACATCCTGTTCGCGGCCGGTGGAGCGCTGGCCACGGCCGGTCTGGTGATGGTCATCGTTTCCCTCAAGCGCGGGTCGAAGGCCTCGGACACCACGGCTTCCCGGGCGCGGGTTTCACCCTGGGCCTCGCGGCGTGGGGGCGGCATGGCGGCCACGGTTCGCTTCTAGCGGAGGTGTGCCCAGCCGCCGCAGCCCGCTGGCCCGCCGTGGGACGCGGGGCAAAAAAGGGCAGTGCACTCGGTCTCCCACGGGCGCCCCGAGTTTCGTAGCCTCGTGCTCGCATGAGGTGGGACCGCGATCATCAGAGTGACTTCGTCGAAGACCGCCGCGGGGGCGGAGGCGGAGGCGGAGGCCTGTCGGGACTTGCAGGCAAGGCAGGGTTGCTCGGTCTCGGGGTCACGCTGTTTCGCAAGTTCGGCGTGATCGGCCTGGTGATCGCCGTGCTCGGATACTTCGCGCTGAAGTTCTTCGGAGGTGGTACCGGAGCGCTCGGCCTGGCTGGCGGCGGTGCGGCAGGAGAGGGCGGCGAGGGCAAGAACGACGAGATGAAGGCATTCGTCGGGTTCGTGCTCGACGACGTGCAGAAGCTGTGGAACGAAAAGCTCCCCGCGCGCAACGAGACCTACCGCGACGCGCGGCTGGTGTTGTTCACCGAGAGCGTCAACTCTGCGTGTGGCAATGCCAGCGCGGCGACGGGGCCCTTCTATTGCCCCGGTGACGACAAGGTCTACATCGACCTCGGTTTCTACAAGCAGCTGCGCGATCGCCTGGGAGCACCCGGCGATTTTGCTCAGGCCTATGTCATTGCGCACGAGGTGGGGCACCACCTTCAAAACATCTACGGCGCACTCGGGCGCCGCGACGAGGGGGCCGACGGCGGGTCGGTCCGGGTCGAGCTGCAGGCCGATTGCTACGCGGGCGTGTGGGCTCACTCGGCGAAGGCGCGAGGTCTTCTCGAGATGGGGGACGTGGAGGAGGCGCTGGGAGCGGCTTCTGCTATTGGTGACGACACA
>JAHZJA010001510.1 GCA_022601155.1 Deltaproteobacteria bacterium
CCCAATTTCGTCGTGGACTCGGCTTAAACCAAACCCATGGGTTTGGAACCACCGTGATCGACGGCGAAAGCACTCGCCGGTCACAGGACGGCTCCACCCATGCACCACGACTCCATGCTTCCTCGCCACGCTTCGGTTCGATCGACGAACCGGGGCTCTGCCCTTGCTCCGACCGCACTCGGAGTGCTGACTGCTGCACTGCTCGCATTGGGCTGTCAGCTGGACGACGACGGGCGGCCCGGCGATGCCTGGGCGGACCGAGACGATGCGGACGGAGGGGAGTACGACGAGGACTCGGATGGCTCGGAGCCCGGCGACGGTGACTCACCCGTCGCGGCCGTCTCGTGTGCGCCCACCATGCACCACTTCCCGATCGCGGGCCCCCACAACATTGGCTACGACCACGCCTCGTGTGGAACGGGTACCTGCGCCATCAGCTGTCCCGACGCGAATGCGAACTCGGACTGGGGCGGTGCCCACCATGGGATGGACTTGTTCGCCGAGTACCGCTCCGAGCTGTTGGCCGTGACCGACGGGCAGGTGGTTCGCGTGGGTACGCCCAGCGGGACGTCGGGTCTGCGCGTGCGTCTGCGTGATGCGTGCGGCTGGGAGTACTACTACGGCCACATGGACGAGGCGACGGTGGTGGAGGGCCAGTGGGTGACCGCGGGCCAGCGCATCGGCTACATGGGCTCGACGGGCGCGGCCTCGGTCCATCTGCACTTCAACGTCTCGCCCAACGGGTCGTACAGCAATGACATCAACCCGCTGGACCTGTTGGTGCAGACCAGTCCCACCGCGTGTGGAGGGGCTGCCCCGCCGCCGCCCGCTCCTCCCGGGGTCGACCCCCCTGCTCCCCCGCCGCCGGGCTGCGGCACGATGACGGCCAGCGAGACGCTGATGGCGAACGAGGCGTTGACCTCGTGTGATGGTCGCTTCAGCCTCGTGACCCAGTCGGACGGGAACCTGGTGCTCTACAAGCAGGGCGGTGGCGTCTTGTGGCACACCTACACCCACGGCAACGCGGTCAGCGGTTTGGTGATGCAGCCCGACGGGAACCTGGTGCTCTACAGCGCCAGTGGTTCCGTGCTGTGGCACGCAGGAACGCACGGCAACCATGGCGCGTACCTCTCGCTGCAAGACGACGGAAACCTGGTCGTCTACTCCGGCGGCACGGCGCTGTGGCACAGCCAGACCTGCTGTCACTGATCGATCAGAACAGACCGCCGAGGGATCAACGGCGGCCCTTGCCGCCTTCGATCCCGGTCTTCTCGCGGATCTGGTTGGCCCACGACTCGAACGTGTGACGACTGGACTCCAGCAAGGCCGGCGAAGGGGCGAGTGTCGACAGGGCGTGGTCCAGCTGCTGCCGAGCCTTGCGCAGTCGGCTCTTGATCGTCCCGGCCGGCATCTCGAGGATCTCGGCCAGCTCGCGATCGGCCAGCCCCTCCCAGTACGCCAGCTCCAGCAGCGTCTGGAGCTCGAGCGGCAGGGCACGGAGGGCTCGCAGCAGCAGCCGCTGCTCTTGTCGAGCCGCGAAGCGATCGGCCGGCGATCCATCATCGGCCACGCGGGTGGCGACCGAGGCCGTCAGCGGATCGAAGTCGCCATCTCCGTCGCGGTAGAAGCGATGGAGCACGTTGCGAGCGATGGCGAACAAGTAGGTGCGGAAGCTGGCGCGGCCCTCGAAGCCGTCGACCGCTTCCACGCAGGCGAGGAAGGTCTTTTGGACGAGGTCCTCCGCTGAGCCGTAGACCTTGTTGGAGAAGAACCGGTGCACGGCCTCCAGGTGCCGCTCCACGAGGCGCTCGCCCGCGAGCGAGTCACCGCCGCGCCAGGCTGTCACCAGCTCGAGGTCGTCGCTCATCGCCGCTCCAGGGCGTCGATGTTCTCGCGCTGTTGCTGGACCTGCGAGGCATAGCCTGGGCCGGCCCCTTCGAAGATCTGCAGCGCTCTTCGATAGTCCGCGAGTGCGTCGTCGCGACCGGCCTCGCCCTTGCCCTCGTACAGCCCGCCCCGCAGGGCGTACGCTTGCGCGACCCTCGTGTCTTCGGGGCCGACGCGCTCGATGAACAGCGCGCGGGCCTGGTCGATATAGGCGATGGCTTCCTCGGTGCGGCCGAGCGCTCCGAGCACGGTGCTGAGGTTTCCGTAGGAGTCGCCGAGCTCGATGTGGCCGGGGGAGAACACCTGCTCCCGAATGGCGAGGGTGTCGTGCATGATGGCGAGCGCCTCCTCGTGGCGATCGAGCTGTTGCAGGACAAGGCCCTGGAGGTTGAGCGCCGAGGCGCGGCTGGACGACACGGTGCCGTGGTGCTGCTCGAATATCTCCGCGGCGCGGCGGCTCAGGGGCAAGGCGCCCGCGTAGTCTTCGAGTAAATACTTGGCGCCGCTGAGGTGGTTGAGAAACGAGGCGTGCGTCGTAGACCCCTCACGCCCCGTGGCGACGAGATGGTCGATGGCCTTACTGAGCACGGTCACTGCCGTGGCGTGATCACCCTCGCGCATGGCGACCCCGGCCAAGCTCTGGAGGAACGGCATGTGCTCGCGCGCGTCGAGCCCGGCCCGTGTGAACGCGGTCTCGGCGTGCTCCTGCCACTGGTGGGCAGCCTCCACATCGCTGCCGTACTGCCCGGTGGTGCGGATGAGCTCGCTGGCGGCATAGGCGGCCGCCCGCGGCATCCCGCCTTCCCACGCCCGGAAGTACGCCTGTTCGTAGGCGCGGGTCGCCCCGTCGTAGTCGGAGGCCATCAGCAGCATTCGACCATGCAACGAGGCGGCCTCGACCACCAGCGGCGTGTAGTCCAGCGCGCGGGCTCGGGGCAGCACGACGGTCGACAGCTCGAGCCCTGGGCCGTACTGCGCGGTGTAGTTCAGGGCCCGCAGCTGCGACAGCTGTGCCTCCAGCTCGGTGACGGCGGCCATGTCTGCGGGCGGAGGCGGAGGCGTGGTCTCGCGGGTTCCGTCGATGCACGCGGCCGGGGGGGTGAGTTTGCGGAGCGCATCGGCCGGGGTGAGGTCGAGGTCCTCCCGATCGGTGCGCGCGAGCTCGCCGAGCACCGCCGTCGCGTCATCCAGCCGCTGTTCGAGGCAGCGCCGAGGTGCCCAGCGGGCATCGCCCGAGTCCTGCAAGCACACTTGTCGCTCGACCTCGATCCAGCCGTCTTCGTAGCGCTGCAGCGGATCGATGACCTCTTCGGGGATCTCGACCGATGCCCGCAGCGCCTCCCAAGCCGCCGCTCCTCCCACACACCCATCGTCTTGCGCCGCGCCGCCCCAAACGACCAGCCCCGCCAGCAACCCGGTACCCAGGACGACCAGCGGAGCGCGGCGGCGGGGCCGAAGGCTGCGCTCGAGGGCCTCGATGAATCGCCCCATCGTGGCAAAGCGTTGCTCGGGCTCGCGGCTGAGCCCCCGCATGACGACCGCGCTCACCCGCGACGGAACCCCCCGACGATCGCTGGGAAGCCGAGGGTGGTGGGTGAGCAGCATCCGGCCCAGCTCTTCGCTGGTGGAGGCGTCGAACGGCCGCAGCCCGAACAGGCTCTCGTAGAAGGTGACGCACAGGCTGTACTGATCGGACTGCGGTACCGGCTCGCCCAAGAACGCCTCGGGGGCCATGTACGCCGGAGTGCCCATCACGTGACCGGTGGGGGTCAGCTGCAGGGGCAGGCTCGCGGTCGAGCCCCCGTCGTCGGTAGAGCCCGCGAGCTCGATCGGTCGCGCCAAGCCAAAGTCCACCACCCGCAGGCGTCCGTCGTTGCCCAGCAGCGCGTTGTCGGGCTTGAAGTCTCGGTGCACCACGCCCGCGCGATGGGCCGCCCACAGCCCGCGCGCGGCCTGGAGCATCACGTCGGCCACCTGCGGCCACGAGCGCGGCTCGGCGTCGAGCCACTGGCGCAGCGTCATGCCCTGGACCAGCTCCATCGCCACGAACGGTGCGCCGCGCTTGGTGAGGCCGACCTCGAACACGGGCACGATATGCGGATCGGACAGGGTGGCCAGCATCCGTGCTTCGCGAAGCACCTGGTGGTGATGGGCGTCCGATCGCGCGTGCACGATCTTCAGGGCGACCGTGCGATGGAGCGTGGTGTCCTCGGCCTCGAACACCGAGCCGAAGCTTCCGGTCCCGAGCGTTCGGCCCAGGCGGTAGCGCCCGACCTCTTGCGAGCTTCGGCCCACGACGGCCGCGACCACGCGGGACTGGAGCTGCTCGAGCGCGCCGCCGAATTCCGGACGACCCGCGCGCAGCATCGGCGTTGCGATCGAGGCGGCAGGGGGATCGTGCGGCTGCGCAGGGATCGGCGGCACAGCGCGCAGTCTATCCCGAACGCTCCCGCGGGTTGGTCCCCATCGTTCGCGGTGGTCGGTGGCGCTGGGCCTGCAACGGCGGGAGGGTGCCTCGTTGCTCACCTGTTGACCCCGGCCACACAACGGGCGCTGATAGGCTGCGGCCCGTGCCCGAATCACGGCAGAATTTCCGGCTGACTGTGGCCTACGACGGACGTGCGTACTTTGGTTGGCAGCGGCACGGCGACAAGCCCACGGTTCAGCATGCGCTCGAGCAGGCGTTGGGTGCGGTGTTCGAGACCGAGATCGAGGTGCGGGGGGCCGGCCGCACCGATCGAGGCGCGCACGCCAACGGGCAGGTGGCCAGTGCCTCGCTACCGGCCGGGATCGACATTCCGCGCAGCCTGTCGGCGCTGCGCAAGGCTCTGCCCGCTGACATTCGGGCGCTGTCGCTGGAGCCCATGCCCGAGGACTTTCATGCCCGCAGCAGCGCGGTCGCCAAGCACTACCGCTACGTGATCCTCAACGCTGCGCAGTGTCCCCAGGCCGAGCGAGGCCGGGTGTGGCACGTGCCCGGGCCGCTCGACGTGGATGCGATGCGGGAGGCGTTGCCGATATTCGTGGGTGCGCACGACTTCGGGAGCTTTGCCACCAAGCCCAAGCACGACCAGCGCTCTACCGTGCGCGAGGTGAAGCGGTTCGAGCTACACGTCGACGGACCCACGATCGAGTTTTCGATCTACGCCGATGGGTTCTTGTACAAGATGGTCCGCAACATCGTGCGGGCGGTGGTGAAGGTGGGAGAGGGTCGCTACGATCTCGAGCGGCTGCGCCAGATCCTCGGGGCGCGCGACCGCAAGGCGGCACCGGGCACCGCGCCCGCCTCGGGGCTGTACCTGGAGCGGGTTTTCTACTCTTTGGACGAAATGGGCGCCTAGATCGCATTTGACCATAATATCTAGATCGGTCATATGGTTTTAGTGGCTCCCAGGCCCTCGAGGTTCGGCGTTGCGTGGACCGCGGCTCGGCTGGCCAGTCGTCGAGTGCTGCGGCGCAAAGAGGGCGCCCGCGATCGCGAGCTGGGCGAGCAGCTGACGGGGCAGCTGGACCAGATGAAGGGCTTGGCGATGAAGCTGGGCCAGATCGTCTCGTACATGGATGTTCCGCTGCCCGACTCGGTGCAGCAGCAACTGGCTCGGCTGCAGACCGGGGAGCATGGTCTCAGCCCATCACAGACGCGCGCCGCCCTGGAGGACGCGCTCGGTCCCGATTTCGAGCAGCACTTCGAGGCCTTCGACATGCAGCCCATCGCGGCGGCGTCGATCGGCCAGGTCCACCGGGCGCGCTTTGGGGGGCAAGCCATCGCGCTCAAGCTGCAGTACCCGGGTGTGGCCGACAGCTTCCGCAAGGATCTGGGCGCCATGCGTCCAATCGCATCGCTCGCGTCGTTGGCCAGCGCCGTCGACGGGCCAGCGATCGTGCAGGAACTGGGAGCGCGTCTGGCCGAGGAGTGCGACTACCTCCGCGAGGCCGCGTTCGTACGGGCCTTTGGTCGTGCCTTTGCCGACGAGCCCCAGATGAACATTCCGCAGGTCATCGCCCCGCTGACCACCGCGACCACCCTCGCCACGACCTGGGCGGCGGGCGAAGGGTTCGAGGACGCCTGCCAGGCCCCGGTCGAGCTCCGCACCGCCTACGCGCGGACGCTGGTGCGCTTTGGCTACCGCAGCCTGCTGGAGTCGTGCACCGTGCAGGCCGATCCCCACCCCGGCAACTTCTTGTTTGGCCCGGGTCCGCGGGTGACATTCGTCGACTTCGGCTGCGTGCGGGGGTTCGACCCCGAGCTCATCGGTTCCCTGCGCGCGATGATCGAGGCGATCGACCACGGCGACCGCCCAGCGTTTCGTGACAGCGTGATGGCGGTGGGGATGACGCCCAAGCCCGAGCGCATCGACTTCGACCACCTGTTCGCCATGATGGAGCACCTGCATCGGCCGTTGCTGCAGCCTCGGTTTCGGTTCAGCCCCGACTTCGTTCGCCAAGGGCTGGCCTACAACGGTCCCACCAACCCCAATGTTCGTCACCTGAGCATCCCGCCGCCCTACATCTGGATCGCACGGCTGCAGTGGGGGCTATGGTCGCTGCTCACCCGCCTTCGCGCCGATCTGCCGCTGCGCGACATCCTCGACGAGGTGATGCGCACCCCCATCGCGTCGATGCCCAGACACGGTCAGCATGCCCCGCGCGCTCACTGAAGCCGAGCGGGACCGGGTGCTCGAGCGCCTGTACAGCCGAGGTCGTGATCGCTTCATGCGGCTGGGGCTGACCAAGACCACGGTCGCTGGCCTCGCCCAGGACGCGGGGATCGGCAAGGGCAGCTTCTACCAGTTCTTTGCATCCAAGGAGCTGCTGTTCTTGGCGATCTGCAATCGCGAGGAGCAGTCGTTCCGGGACGCGTTGCTGGAAGACCTCGACGGGCAGAGCGATGGACGCGAGGCCATCACCCTGTTGCTCCGAGCCGCGGCGACCCGACTCGAGCACCATCCCTTCTTGCGGATGTTGCTCGACCCCGCGACCGTGTCGGCGTTGGTGCTCCGGGTGGATCCTCGACGCATGGCCGAAAACCAAGAAGGCGACCGGGAGTTCTTCGTGGCGGTTGCCCGCGGGTGGATCGAGCGGGGCTGGCTTCGCTCCGACGTCGACCCGGTCGAGGTGTTTCACGCGCTGTCGGGCCTGTTCTTGATCGCGCTGCAGCGTGATCTCATTGGCTCCCCCAGCGCCAACGCGGCCATGGACACAATCATCGCCGCACTTCGTGATCGCTGGTCACCGTCGGGTCCGTGAAGGGTCGACGATCGACGATCCGCGCGGAGCGAGCGTGGTGGAGTATGTAGGCAGTGACGGGTAAGTCGCCCGCTCGGTACGCTGCACGCTCCAATTGGCGCGGCGTGTACTGCGTCGAGTCGACCGACATCGCGGTGGCCTGCGGCTCGCGATGTCAGGCCATTTCAGGCGATGATGCAACGAAATCACGCGTCCCTAGGTCGGGTGAAATCTCTATCGACATCGAATCGTGACGTGCAGTCTCGTCAGGGGCCATCCCCGTCCAGCGCTTTGTACGCGTCGCTGAAACGAGGGCCACGGCGCTACGCAACGGATCGAGCCGCAGTGCTCCGGATCTCATGGCGAAGTCCGGGCAGTATGAAATAGTGGACGCTGTGGGCTGAGGGCAGACTAGCTGAGCCAGCACGATGAAAGACTCCATCCGCGAACGCTCCGAAGGTGCGACGCCGCTGCGAGCCCGGACGCTGACCAACCACGAGCTTCAGACGACGCACGCGGATCCGTCGCACGAACGTCAGCTCGGCGGCGCGGTCGGGCGGTATCTGGTGCTCGACGAGCTCGGTTGCGGCGGGATGGGGCGCGTGATTCGGGCCTACGACCCCAAGCTCCAGCGCGAGGTCGCGGTCAAAGAAGTCCACCCCGATCTGGCGGACGAGCGCGCCGCTGAACGCCTCGTGGCCGAGGCTCGGGCGATGGCCAAGCTCTCGCATCGCAACGTCGTTGGCATCTACGACGTCGAGATGCTCGACAACGGCAACGTCGTGCTGGTGATGGAGTACGTGCCCGGTCAGGACCTGCGGGCATGGCTGGAGGAAGGACACCCTTGGAAAGAGGTCCTCGCGCGGTTCATCGAGGCCGGGCGAGGGCTGGTCGCGGCGCACGCGGCCGGGCTGCTGCACCGCGACTTCAAGCCGGCCAACGTCCTGGTGAACGGGCCCGACGTGAAGGTGACCGACTTCGGGCTCGCCAAGGCCCCGGTCTCCCACGCAGGTGGCTCGG
>JAHZJA010001511.1 GCA_022601155.1 Deltaproteobacteria bacterium
AACCTCGGAAATCCAGCGGATCGTAATCGCGGCCCACCTCCTCAAGGGCTGAGGTTCGCAGCCTGACCACGCCCGCCCGGCGCAGGCGGTATAACCGACAGTCGGAGCCCCCGGAGGATCGCCACCATGAAGTGCACCGTCGCCACGTTCGCCTTGCTCGTCGCCCTTCCCGTCTTGCCGGCCTGCGGCCCCAAGGGCCAGACCGACAATCCAGATGTCGCGGCGGGCTACCGTGACAACAACAAATACCAGGACGACATCGTCACCGCCCGCCAGCGGAACGACTACGACGACCAGGGCACGGCCATCGATCCCAAGACGTTGGCTGCGATCGAGGACACCATCAAGACCGTGTATCTGCGGGACCTGGAGCGCTGTCTCGAAGACGAGATGGAGGTGCAGGACACTCGCTTCATGCGCAGCGTGTTCACGGTGCAGTTCGACATCGACACCGATGGCGCGGCCGGAGACGCCAAGGTCCTCGACATCTGGCTGCGTAAGCAGGATGCCAAGGGTGGCGACACCGGAGAGGTGGATCCCAAGGGGCTCCAGTCGTGCATCATGACCAACATCGGTGAGTGGGAGTTCGATCCGGCTCCCGAGGCGCCGTACAGCCACACGTATCGCGGGCAGGTCGGCGAAGCCTTCTAGGCCTGTGGAAGCCGCAATGACCCACGAGACGACGGCGTGCCCGTCGGATCTGCCCGCGTCGCCTGACGCGTGCCTCACATGCCGACGGTCGCCGTCGTGTCGTCAGTGATCGCGGTACTGGGAGACTAGATGGACTTCAGCCCCACCGACGCCCAGCGAGCCATGCAAGAGCGGGCTCGCTCGTTTGCCCAGCAGGTGCTCGCGCCCAGGGCAGCAACGCTGGATCGTGAGGGCGGATTCCCCCACGACAACCTCTCGCAGGCCGCGGCCGCGGGCTTGTTTGGGATCAACATCCCGGCTCGGTTGGGCGGACGCGAAGCGGGGGTGGTGGCCTACAGCCTCGCGATCACCGAGACGGCTCGGGCATGCGCGGCCACGACCGTCGCGCTGTGCGTGACCAACATGGTGGGCGAGGTGGTGGCGCACTTTGGCAACGAGGACCAGCGCACTCACTACGTGCCCCGCCTTTGCAGCGGCGAGCTGACGGCTGGAGCGTTCGCGCTGTCCGAGCCGGGCGCCGGCAGTGACCCCGGAGCCATGCGCACCCGCGCCCGGCAGACCGACAAGGGCTGGGTCATCGATGGCAGCAAGCTGTGGATCACCTCGGGCACGGACGCGGGCCTGTTCGTCGTGTGGGCGCGGACCAACGACGCCAAGGGCACGCGGGGCATCTCCACGTTCTTGGTGCCTGGCGACACTCCTGGCCTCATTCGCGGCAAGCCCGAGCACAAGATGGGCCTCAACGGCAGCACCACCACGGCCATCGATTTCGAGGGCTGTGAGGTGGGGCCGGAGGCGATGCTGGGGGAGCAGGGGCGTGGGTTCCCCGTCGCGATGATGGCCCTCGACGGGGGCCGGGTTGGAATCGCTTCGCAGGCGCTGGGGGTGGGCCTGGCCGCCACGGAGACGGCACGGCAGTACGCCCGCGACACCCGGGCTGGCGGTGAGGCGCTCGCCGAACGCCAGGCGGTCCAGTGGGCATTGGCCGACAACGCCACGGAGCTGGATGCGGCACGGCTGCTCACTGTGCGCGCGGCATGGCTCAAGGAACACGAGCAGCCGTTCTCGCGCCAGGCCTCCATCG
Organism: Deltaproteobacteria bacterium; assembly: GCA_022601155.1. Taxonomy (GTDB): domain Bacteria; phylum Myxococcota_A; class Polyangia; order Nannocystales; family Nannocystaceae; genus Paraliomyxa. Next base: position 1,736 of record JAHZJA010001511.1, read on the forward strand.
CCAAGGTGTTCACCACCGAGCGCTCGTTCGCGGCGTGCGGCCGTGCGCTCGAGGTGATGGGGATGGCCGGCTACGACGAGGCGCACGCGGTGGAGCGAAACCTTCGCGATGTGCGGGTCACGATGATCTACGAGGGCACCTCGGAGGTGCAGCGGATTGTGATCGGCCGCGACATCATGCGCCGCTTCAGCGGCACTTGAGCACGGAAAACCAGCAGCGAGACGACCACCATGGACTTTACGCTCGGGGAAGAGGACCAGCTGCTGCGCGACACCGTGCGCGAGTGGTGCGATCAAAAGGTCCGGCCCCATGCGGCCGCGTGGGACGAGGCACGGGCTCTGCCCGCCGGTCTGTTGGAAGAGCTGGGGCAGATGGGCCTGCTGGCGATGGAGCAGCCCGAGTCCGAGGGGGGCGCGGGGCTGTCCACGGTGGCCGCAACGGCGCTCATCGAGGAACTCGGCGCTGCGGATGGATCGCTGGCGCTGGTGGTCTCGGCGCACAACTGCTTGGGGCTGGCCCACGCCGCGGCGGGTCTCGAGCCCAACGAGCGGGCGCGGCTTAGGCCCGCGATGGTGGAGGGGCAGCAGCTGGTGACTCTGGCGCGCTCGAGCGACGCCGATGGCACCGCGGGGGCCAGTCATGCGGCCACCCGGGCGCGCCGCGAGGGTGACGGCTGGGTGCTCGATGGCACCGAGACCTACGTGCCGTTGGCCGCGATCGCCCAGCAAATGGTGGTGCTCGCAACGACGGATCCTGCCCCTACGGATGCCGATACGAGTGTCGTCGCGTTCCTCGTGGACGCATCGACCCAGGGGGTCGAGGTTGGGGAGCCGGTGCGTACCCTGGGGAT
>JAHZJA010000130.1 GCA_022601155.1 Deltaproteobacteria bacterium
CCTAGCCCCCGATCGCCTGGCCGCTCGGTTCGGCCTTCGCCTGCGCCCTGATCTGCCGCAACGGTTGCTGCGCCGCAGCGCTCGGCGTGCGCCTGCGCGCCGCAGTGCCTCGACGTTGGCTCCGCTCCGCCCCCACACTCGGCGGCGCCGCCTCGGCTGTGCCCCCGATGCCTTGTCCGCCCGACGCTCGGCTCGCGACGACGCCCGACCTTGTCACCGACGCATGTCGGCCGCGACGCCCGATTTCCACCGACGCTCGCTGTGCCCCGACGCTGAGCCTCCCTCGACGCTCTGCCCGCCCAACGCTCCGCCCGCACCGACGCTCTGTGCGCCGTGGGGTGAGCACACCCGCCAAAGGGACGTATCACGCTGCCGACGGCGCGTACGGTGGGACCGTAAGTCCCCGCGGGTTCCCCCGTTGAACCGACGCTCGCCACGGCTGCACCGCGGCGCTAGCCTGCTCATCATGCGACCTTGGCTTGCCCTGTTCCCGACCCTCGTTCTCGCCTCGTCGCTGGGCTGCCAACAGCTCCCCGAAGAACCCGATGACGATGGTGCGGGGCCTGGGGCCACGCAGGGAGCTGACACTGGCGGCGGCACCCTGATCCCCGGGGACGACACCAGCGCCGACGCCGAGACCGGCGGCGGCTCCATGTCCAACTGCGATCCGGTCACCCAGATCGGCTGCGCTGCGGGGGAGAAGTGCACCGCGACCCTCTCGGCGGGTGCCATCCTCTACACCTGCGTGGCCGACCCCGCCGGCCTCGACGTCAACGCCCCCTGCCAGGCATCTCACGACGACGGAGTCGACGGCTGCCCCCCTACGACCGTGTGCCTGGAGGACGAGGCAGGCCAGGGCGTGTGCGTCAGCCTGTGCGAGGTCGATGGCGACTGCACCCAGGCCGAGTGCCTGCCCGCACGCGAGTCCGACATCCCCTACTGCGCCGACGACTGCTCGCCGTTCGGCTCGCTGTGCCCCGCACCGCTCCAGTGCCGCCGCAACGGCAACCGATTCTCTTGCGCCTTCATCGGTACCGCCGACATCGGCGGCCCGGGTGCGGCCTGCTCCATCGCCGAGGATGCCGGCTGCGCCCCGGGGCTGGCCTGTCTGCCCGGCGCACTGGTCCCCGACTGCGCCACCGGCAATTGCTGCGCCCCGTTGTGCGATCTATCCGAAGCCGATCCGTGTGGGCTGCCGAGCACGTGCAACGGCATCCTGCAGGGTCCCGCACCGGGATTCGAAGAGATCGGCGCCTGCTTCGTTCCGTCGTGAGCCTGGAGACGGACGAGCATCGCCTGGACGGGACGGCTCGGTCGGGTACGTGTCCTGCGGTGACCTCGTGCCGTACGGCGTGAGCCCAGTCTGTCGCAGGCCTCCATCGGCGCTGTGCCGGAGCGGACATCCGCATCGATCCACCAGTAGATCGATTCGAAACGGCGCGACCACGATCCAACCCCTTCCGACCACCAACCCTTGGTGATCGAGGTTGGCACGCAGCTAGCAATACCGGGCTGCGTGTTCCGCTTCAACTCCCAGTCACTGTGTTTGGCCCTCACCTTCGGTCTCGCCGCGTGCCAGGGCGCCGAGGACTTCGACTCGGAGCCCGAGCGCGATGCTCCGCAGGGTTTCGTAGAGGCCGTCGACGTCGCGCAGTTCGACATCACCGCGCCCGAGCTCGACAGCGAGATGCACACCGCGTGCGCCCGGCCGTCCTCCTACTGGATCGCCCACAACGCCTACGCGGCCGGCTTGAACAGCCACCCGTGGCCGCTGTCCGAGGACACCATGGCGTGCGACCTCAGCGTGTACGAGTGGGTGACCTCCGATCCGACGTCCGATCCGTTCGCCGCGCTGGCCCGTGAGTGGACGGTCGCCAACCTCAACATCATGATGGGTGCCCCGGTGCCGGCCTCTACGGCGCTGAATCTCGCGGGCGCGGGCGACCTGCTCGAGGAGTGTGACGCGCCGATCGACGACATGATCAAGTTCCGCCGCTTCACTACGCATCTGACCCACTACAACAACGGCCGCGGGGGCGCCCCGGCCTGCCAGTAGACAATCTCTCGTGGAGCGCGTACCGCTCGATGCCGACCCGTGGTCGACGTCGAGCGGTACGCACCACGACGGCGAGGCTGCGAGTCCACGACCGAGGGAGACCTCGTCATCGTGGCACGTGGCTCAGTGGATCGTGCAGGGGCCCAGCGGCTCACTCCACTGGGGCGGTGCGCAGGTGGGGTACGACTCATCCCCGTCCCCGAACGCTCACAGCCCCGAGGGCAGGGCGGCGATGGGCTCGCCCGCCAGCCCCACCAGCCTGTCGGCGATGAACTCGGCCTGCGCCCGCGCCGACGGCAGCGCCCGTGCGTGCCGGCTTCGAGCCTTGCGGTAGCCCATGAGGCCGCCCCCGATGAGCGATCCGAGCACGACCAGCGGAATGAACGGCTCGAAGAAGTGGCTGTCGAACAAGCCGCTTCCCCCGAAGATTGCGATGAAGATGCTGCCGAGCCAGGTACCAAACGCGGTCCACATCACCGTGCGCCGCCGCAGTGCCCGGCCGAGACGACGCCACACCAGGATCTCCGTCGCTCCACGAGCAACATCGATGTGAACCTCGAGTTCACGGGTCGTCCACGTCAACGAAGCACCCAAGCGCTCCACCCGGCCTCGGCGACGACGCCCGCGTCCCCCTTCGAGACGGTCGAGCTCGCGGACGATGATCTCCAGCGCCGTGTCGTCCAGCGCGTAGGAGAGCGATCGTCGGGTGGAGACCGAGGTGGTCTCGCCCTCGACGTCGTACTCGGGAGGTCGGGCGCGAACGAGCCGGGAACCGGCCGCCGGAATCATCGCGCGACCGGCCGCCGAGGGTCGTGCGGCGAACTCGGGCAGCACGGCCGGACTCGGCAGACCGACCTCCGACATGGCCTCGCGAAGCTCCTGCGGATCGTGGCCCGGGAGTTCCTCGACCACGGCCCGCGACGGGCTGATGTCGAGCGCAGCGCCGGGCACGGCCAGCTATGACGCCATCCGCTCCAGCAGCTCGCCCATCGTCGGAAACCGCCCCGCGGGGTCGACCGACAGCGCCCGCACCAGCAGGTCGTCCAGCCACGCGGGCACGGGGAACCGCGGCGTGGCCGGGCGCAGCCGGCCGCGGACGATCGACAGCGCCAGCGCCCGTGGGTCATCGCCCGTAAACGGTCGGACGCCGTACACCGCGTGGTACAGCGCCACCGCAAAGGCGAACTGGTCGCTGCGAGCATCGGCGGGCTCACCCAGGTGTTGCTCGGGGGCCATGTACGCGGGCGTCCCCAAGACCTGCCCCGCCTGGGTGAGCATGGTGGCCAGCGGATCGACTCCCGCGGGAATCTCGGGGGGCATCACCGGGGCGGCTCCCGCCACGTCGGGTGGTCGCGCCAGACCAAAGTCCAACACGCGGGGCCGACCGTCGTCGCCGACCAGCACGTTGTCGGGCTTGAAGTCGCGGTGCACCAGGCCCTGTTCGTGAGCCGCATGCAGGCCGCGGCCGGCCGCGACGAACACTTGGAGCACCTCTCGAAGCGAGCGCGGTGCATCCAACCACCGACGGAGGTTCTGGCCGGGCACGAACTCCATCGCGATGAAGCGCTGCTCCTCGTAGGTGCCCACGTCGAACACGGAGACCACGTTGGGGTGCGATAGCCGGGCCAGCGCCCGCGCCTCGGAGGTCAGCCGCTCGTCGTCTCGGTGCGACAGCTCGGGCCGCAGCAGCTTGATGGCGACCTCGCGGCCCAGCTCCACGTCGCGGGCGGCATACACGATGCCCATCCCACCTCGACCAATGCAGCGCAGAAGCTCGTAGCGACCCACGCGGGGCGGCGCGGCCGATCCTCCGAAGAGGCCGGCGTGCACCGCCCCGCGCAATCGCGCCAGCTCGAGCGGCGCGACCTTGGGGGCGGGGGGTGGATCGGGGACGACAGCGGGCTCGGCAGACATGGGGAGTCGATTCGTAGGCCCATGTACCGCGCGCCGGTCTCCGGGATTGCGCCAGGGTGACGAAAGTTGATGGAGGCGAAAAACGGCCGTCAGTCGCTCGTACGTATCCGTCGACGAATGCCCCGCGCCCAGGTGTCCAGCCGGGTCTCGGTGGGCTCGGCGCCCGTGACCCCGGCCAGGAGATCCGACAGCTCCGCCGCCAGTAGCTGCTTGGCACGCCGCAGCCGAGTCTTGGCCGTGCCCACCGGGAC
>JAHZJA010001512.1 GCA_022601155.1 Deltaproteobacteria bacterium
CGGTGAGGTTCGTACCGCCAGCGGCGAGACCGTGACCGGCACCCGCTGGACGTTCGAGACCCCGCGCCCAAGCCTCACCCCGTGGGACCGCGATCAACCTCTCGCGCCACGCGAGTCCATCGTGATGGTGCCCGACCAGGCGATATCTCTGTCACAGGTGCGCACCCACACCGCCGTGACCATGGTGGGACCCGACGGCGAGGTTGAATCGAGCCCAATTCCAGTCCGTGTGCGCCTGGCCACCGCGCAAGAGCAACAGGAGTTCCACGAGCAATGGGACACCAACTCCGATGTCGTCGAGTCCGACGCGATGCGCCCCGAAGTCGCAATCGTCGATCACGATGACAGCAGCACGTCGAGACCAGAGCCCAGGATGTTCGCCATCGACCCGGTGGATCCGTGGCCGACCGGCGTCGAGCTCGTCGTCCGCGTAGACGCCGAGCTGCGAGGGGTACGAGGACCGCTGCCCATGTCGAGCCCCATGGTCGCTCACTTCGCCACCCGCGATCGCCTGCGCGTCGGCGAGATCGAGTGCGATGGCCCTGGCGCGGCCCGCTGCGAACCGGGACCGGTGTCGATCATGCTCTCCACCGAGGTCGACCTCGAACAGCAGCCGCGGCGCGTCACGGTGTCCCCGCGCCCGGACGACCTGGAAATCGAACCCGGCTGGCCCGACGAAGGAGGCAGCGTGCGGCTGTACGGAGACTTCGAGGTCGGCCAGCGCTACCGGGTGCGCATCTCTCCCACGCTCCGTGACATCCACGGCCAACGGCTCGGTAAGCGCGTGGTCCGGACCTTCACCACCGTCGACTACGCATCCGATGATGACGACGATACCGACGACGACGGGCAACCGATCCCCCGCATCACGCTCTCCAACGACCGCGGGACATTCTGGCGCCCGGAGGATGCCCAGATCGGCGTGTTCGCCGACGACGTCGAAGCACTGAAGATTCGGGTGGCCGTGCTCTCGCTCGAAGCCCGCGTTCAGGCCGTCGCGGCGGACGACCTCTCCACCCTCCCGTGGCCGGACGATGGCTCGCGCACCTCCGTGTCGTGGGCCTCGTCATCGCAGCACATCCGGCGACAGCTCGACCTGACCCGCTTTGGGGGGCACGGCGATGCCTTGCTCGTCGAGGTGGTGGATGCGGCCCCGCGTGCCGGAACGCCACCAGCCTCCACCCGGGGCCTGTATCAACTCTCGGGTCTGGGCGCCGTCACCCACCTCAGCCCCGCGCGCGGCGTAGCCCGCGTGACCACCATGGCCGATGCCCAGCCCCATGCGAACGTCGACGTGGTGGCGCACCTCCCCGACGGTCCGATGCCGCTGGGGAAGACCGACGCCGACGGGCTGCTCGCGCTGCCCGGTGCCCGCACGCTCGACCACCCCGCCGTGCTCACCGTGCGCTCCAACGCCGACACGATCGCGCTTCGTATCCGCCCCTACCGTTGGCTTCGAGAGCAACGATTCGCCAAGATCACATATCAGGGTCGCATGTCCCTGCCCATCGCCGACCCGCCTGCGGAAGGGCTCGAGCGTGGGGAGATGGGCGTGGTCGCTCTCGCTGCGGGCCGAGGGGTTCACATGCCCGGCGATACGATCCATATCGCCGGGTGGGGCAGTATCAGCACCCCCTACCACGACATCGCGATGCGTCGTGCTCCAACCGGAACGCCTGTCGTGCTCACGGTGGCCCTGCGCGAAGAGGTCGTGGCCACACGCCGCGTCACCCTCGACGAACACGGGCGCTTCTCGGCCTCCATCGGGTTGCCCGCGGCAGCGCCGATGGGACGCTATCGGCTCGAAGCCACGATGCTGGGCGCGAGCGGTGCCACCAGCACCATCGTGGCCGAGCCCAGGATCCCTGCGTTCGAGCTGTTGGCTCACACCACCCCTCGGGCGGTCGTTCGCGGCGAGCCCTCCACGCTCTCGGTGAAGGCTCGACACCTCAGCGGCGAGCCCACTGTCATCGAGCAGCTGCGCTGGACGGTCACCTGCCGCGACGCGTGGTTCCACCCGTTGCAGCTCGACCGTGAGTGGGACGTGACCACGGCGACGTCCGACGATGCGCCACGCCCCTGGACCCACGAGTCGACGCCATCCCGCCCTGTCGATCACCTCGGGGTGGTCCTGCCCACCACGGGATTTCCCGCACACACCACCCAACGCTGCGCTGTCGCAGCCGCGGCCACCGACCCCAGCCTGCAGCAGGTCGGCGCCGAGACCGAGTTCCTCGTCCACGCCGCGCCCATCTATCTCGGTGTACGCGCGTCCGACACCCTGCACGACGGCGAGGTGCTCAGCGTTCCCGTGATCGCCGTCGATCCGAGAGGAATTCGCGTCGCACAGCCCGAGGTCACGGTCGAGATCTGGCACGAGGCCGACCGACTCGGGGCACCGGGAGCTCGTCGGCGCCGCGTGGGCCACTGCGAGGTCGATGTGCCCGCCGACGGCGAGCTCCCAATCTGCGAAGTCTCCGACGTCACCGCCGGCCACTACACCATCCACGCCCGCGGCCGGGTCGACGGCATGCCACTGGCCGCGGACACGCACGCCTACGTCTCAGCCCCTGCGCCACCCCCCGAAGAACCCGAGACCCGATCGAGGCCTCACCATACGGTCGAGCCCGTGGCTCCGGCTCCGCCCAGCTTCGAGATCACCCCGCGAGACGAGGCCGCGTTTGATCAGCCACTGGCGCTGACCATCACGGGTCCATGGGAGACGGCATCGGGCGTGCTGCTGTCGGAGCACGCTGGTCTTCGCGAGTTCCAGCCGTTCACGCTCGCCGACAACGCCACCGCCCTCACCGTCACGCCCCGGGCCGGGCGAGGTCCCACCGCGCAGCTCCACGCCATCGTGGCGCGGCCGCCCACGCCCGAAGGTGGGCTCCCACGCGTCCTCGCCACCCGCAGTCGGTCCATCGCCCTTCCCTCCGCCCCGGCGTTGGACGTCTCGCTCGAGGTCCCCGCCCGGGCACGACCGGGGCGCGAGGTCATGCTGCGGGTCCACGTCCACGACGACGACGGCGGGCCGGTCGATGCTCGGAACGCGCTGTGGGTCATCGAC
>JAHZJA010001513.1 GCA_022601155.1 Deltaproteobacteria bacterium
CCGGTACCCTGTTCCTCGACGAGATCGCCGAGCTCAGCCTCGGCGCGCAGGTCCAGCTGCTGCGCGTGCTGCAAGAAGGCACGCTGCGACGGCTTGGCAGCGAGTCGGAGCAATCGGTCGATGTGCGAGTCGTCTCCGCGACCCACCAAGACCTCGAGCAGGCGGTCGCGGAGGGCCGGTTCCGTGCCGACCTGTTCTACCGCCTCGTCGTGTTTCCACTGCGGGTGCCGCCCCTGCGTGAGCGCGGCTCCGATGTCGTGCTGTTGCTGAAGTACTTCATGAACAAGCACGCGGCGGCGCTCGAGATGCCCGTCCCCGCGCTCACCCAGGAGGGCGAGGCGCAGCTCCAGCGCTACGCCTGGCCCGGTAACGTCCGTGAGCTGGAGAACCTGGCCCAGCGCTTGCTGCTGCGCGGCGCCGATCCGATCGACGTGGCCGATCTGTCTGGGCACGGACAACGCCTCGAGGCGGCCTCCTCGCCTTCGCCCTCGCCCTCGCCCTCGCCCCCACCTCCCGCGGGCAACTCTTTGTTCCATGCGGAGCGGAGCGCCCTGCTCCAGGCGCTCAGCGATGCGGGCGGCAACGTCACCCGGGCGGCCGCGGCCCTCGGCATCGGCCGCGCCACGATGTATCGCAAGATCGCGCGGCACGGCATCGTGCACCGCAGCTGATCGTCTCGCTCGCGAGACGTCGCGAGACATCTTCCCGCGAGCGAGGCACCCCGGGCACCAACCTGCCCCGCCACCACGAGGCTTGGGCGCTGGCACGGTGCGTGCAGTCTAGTGTCGTCGACCACGGACGACGACCCCATGCACTCCTCGACAGCATCCCGCCACGACACCGACGCTCCCCCCCCGCTGACCGTTCTCATCGTCGACGATGAGCCTGCCGTAGGCAAAGCCCTGCAACGGCGGTTGCGTGGGCGCTGCGAGGTTCTGCTCGCGTCGTCGGGCCCCGAGGCATTGGCGCTGGTGGAGACGGCCCAGCCCCACGTCGTCATCACCGACGAGCACATGCCCGGCATGATGGGCACCGAGCTGCTCGCCCGGGTCGAGCAGTCGCATCCCACCGCGATGCGCGTCCTGCTGACGGGACAGCCGAGCCTCGATCTCATGGTGCGCTCCCTCCAGCTCAAGCCGGTACAGCGGGTGCTGTTCAAGCCATGCCCGCTCGACGAGGTCGACGCACTGCTCCAAAAGATCCGCGGTCGGCGGGCGCGTGACGAGCGTGTCACGACGACCGCCATCGCCCTCCACGAACAGGCATCTGCCCGCGACGCCCACGCGGCCAATTCCCCCGCCGCCGGGGCATCGGGCCCATGCCAATCCCAGCCGATGGTCGTGGGTAGACTGCGACTGAACCGGAAAAAGGAGGTGGGCAACGGCATCACGCCGCGGGTCGGATGACCCGCCTGACATCGTCAATTCCTCCGTGCGTGGGTGCGCGGCCCGAGCGTCGAAATCGACGCCGGGCTTCGCATCCCGCGACCTTTTGGTTGGCAGCCTGTCGGGCGAGACCGACTCAGGGAGCGGGCTTCGGATCAGGCTGGCGCGCGACGTTGGTCCTGATCGGTTGCTCGGCCTTGGGCTCTGGCTTGGGCTCCGGGATCCTGCCAGTGTTGGTCTTGGGCGGCTGCTTCACGGGCTCCGCCTCGGGCTCCTTGATCGGCCCTTCGTTGACGGTCTCCTCCACCTCGGGCGGCGGGCTGCCGCTGTCGGGCGGAGTTCCCTCGGGCGGAGGACCCGCGTCCCCACCCTTGGGATCGGGCCCCGGGTTGATGGCGATCGGCGGATCCTCCGGCTTGGGAGGGGTCTTGCTGTCCTTGCCGTCCGGTGCGGGGTCTGTCTTGCGACCCGCGTTGGTGGGGACTTGCTCCGCAGCCGGCTTCTTGGCTTCATCGCAGCCGAGCGATCCGCCGCCGAGCAGCGCCCCCGTGACGGCAAAACGGAGCACGCGTCGACCCTGGCCCTGTGACTTCATGCCCCCAGGATCGCGCACCGCGGCCCCGATTGCACGCCTCGGCGCGCCTCCAAGGACGAATTGGCTGCGCGGGACTGGCCGAACGCGTGGCTCAGCCCTTGGTCAAGGCAGCGATCAGCTGTTGCTCGACCGCGGGCGGCAACCCTGCACGCGGCGTCTTGCGACGCTCCTCGGGCTGGGCTGAAAACCAGGTCCACAGATCGGCAACCACCTCGGACAGCGGACGGTGACTGAGCCCTGCCTCTGTGGCGCGCGCGTTGCTGTACTGGTGAAAGCCGGCGCTCTCGCCCGCGGGCGGGGCCCAAATTGGAAACGGCAGCGGCTCCCCCTGGGCCTCGAGGAACTCCAGCGAGGCCCAGTGCAAGCGGGCATCACTGCCGGTCGCGGCCTGGCAGGCCTCCATCACGGCGCCCATCGTGGTGGGGGTCTTGGGGCCCACCGCGTTGAAGACTCCGCGCGTGTCGTTGATGGCCATCTGCACCAGCCAGCGGCCGAGGTCGCGCACGTCGATGACCTGAATCGGGTCGTCGGCCGACCCCGGCACGACGACATCACCGCCCTGCGCCACCCGCCAGGGCCAATAGGTGAACCTGTCGGTCGGATCGCGGGGACCCACGATGTAGCCCGGTCGCACATTGGCCACGCGGCCCGGCATCGCGCGCTCGGCCGCTTGCTCGCACAGCACCTTGAGCCCGCCGTAGTGCTGGAATTGGTCGCCCATCGTCTCGACGGTGGGGTCTTCGAGCTGGGCCAGGGGCGAGTCTTCGTCGGAGCCGGGCTTGTCGTGGCCGGCGTAGGCCGAGACGCTGGAGATGAACAAGTACTGGCGCACGTTGGGCGCCAGCAGCTCGGCCGAGGCCTTGACGTGACGCGGGAAGTAGCCCGAGGTGTCGATCACCGCGTCCCACTTGCGGCCCTCCAGCGCCGACAGGCCCGCGCCCTTGTCGGGGTCGCGGTCGCCTATCAGCTTCTCCAGCTCGGGATAGGCCTTGGGATCGGACTTTCCACGGTTGAACAGCGTCACCTCGAGCCCAGCCGCCAGCGCCTCGTCGACCACCGCCGGGCCCAAGAACCGGGTACCGCCCAGCACCAGCAGCGACTTGGTGGTCGGTCCCGCGTCGGGGGTGGGCTCGGGCTCGGTCGCGGTCGTCCCCCCCGGAGGGTTGGCCGATCTGTCGGCACCCGAGGGACTACAGCCCACCGGATAGGCGGCTGCGAGCAGCCCAAGCTGGAGAAATCGACGACGATCCATGGACATGAGGTTCCTTGGACCCCAACCGGAGCGGTGGGGTTGCGCTAGGGTCGACGGGAGCGGTGAGGGTTTCGCTCACGCCGCGCCGCGGGCTCACCCGACGGGGTGACGCTCGATATAGCCGGGCAGCGACTCGAGGGCGTAGACATTGTCGGCATCGTCCTCACGCTTGCCGATCTCGAGGTAGGTGACGCGGGCTGCTGCTTCCTCGCCGACGCCGGTCTCGAGGATCTGGAGCCCGATTTCCGACCACTCGGGCAGCTGAGGGTTGGGGACCAGCAGGCGGATCGCCAGCTGCGACGGCGCTTCGTCGGCCGACAACGGCTGGAAGCTCAGCGCTCTGGCGGCGAACACCATCCCGCCCGCGTCGACGTCGAACTCGAAACCCCGGGCCGGGCGCAGCCCCACGAACGACCAGTCGGGCCATCCGGGCGCGGCCTCCACGAGCGCCCGGACCAAGCCGAAGGCCTCGGCATCGCCGCCTGCGGTGACCAAGACCTCTCGGGTCCCGTCGCGGTCGGCGACCTCGATCCCGAGCCGCGCATCGACGGCCGCGATCTGCTCCTGCATGAACGTGGAGGCAGCCTCGGCCGACATCTGCTGGACCTCGTCGCGGCGGCTGACCAACCAACTCCAGTCGGGATCGCGCATGGCGATTGCTGTATCACAGGTGGTCCTCGTGCACGTACGCGCCGCGGCCGTGGAGGCTCGGCCCGACCACCAACGCCGACGAGAGCTTCCGTCGCGGCCGCCACGGGCACCCCGTGCGCCCGTGGTAGGAATTGGTCCGGACCTTCTACGTCATGAGCGAACCAACCTCGGCCCCGCCCCCCGTCGAACCGCCGCTGCTCGGCACAGCGCCACCCACCCTGGTCAGCGCGGCCGTGACCGACGTGGGGCTGCGCGAGGACAACCAGGACTCGATGCTGGCCGACGACGCGCTGGGGCTCTACGTCGTCGCCGATGGCGTGGGCGGGCACCAGGCTGGCGATGTGGCATCGGCCACCGCCGTGACCGTGATCCGCGACATCGTCACGCACTGGCGCGCGGGGGAAGGCCCGCGCGAGCACCCCTCGGCGCTGGTCCAGCGCGCAGTCGAGTCGGCCTGCGCCAGCATCCATCGGCGTGCCACGACCGATCCCGCCGTGGCCGGCATGAGCACCACCGTCACGATGGTGCTCATCGACGACGACAAGGCGGTCATGGGCCATGCGGGCGACAGCCGGCTGTATCTGCTGCGCGAGGGCACGCTGGAGCAGATCAGCACCGATCATACCCTGGCGGCGGAGCTGTACCGGGGCGGGGTGATCACCCGCGAGCACGTGGACCGCCACCCACACTCGCACGTGCTCACCCGCAACTGCGGCAGCCAGGCCTCCACCATGGTGGAGACGCTCCAGATCGAGGTACGCCCCGGCGATCTGCTCTTGCTGTGCTCCGACGGCCTCAACCGCGCCCTGCAGCCCCCCGAGCACGTGGTCGACGTGCTGGAGACCGCCACCGATCTACCGGCCGCGCTGCTGCACCTGGTGGAGCGAGCCAAGGCCGAGGGCTCGCGGGACAACATCACCGCGGTCGCGTGCCGCCGTGAGGGTGGCGATCCCTCGCTGCCCCGCCCCACGGTCGATGCCCTGCGGCAGGTCCCCCTGTTCGGCGCGCTGAGCATGGCCGACCTCACCCACGTGGCCACCGAGATGGTTCCGCGCGGCTATGCGGCGGGCGAGACCGTGCTCGAGCTGGGGCAGTCCAACGGGGCGCTCCACGTGGTGGTGGAGGGCCGGCTGCGCTGGGCTCTGCCCTCGGGTCACTTTGCGTTCCTGGAGCGCGGCGGTGGCATCGGCACGACCACCCTCGTCGCCGCACGGCGCTGCCCCGCCCAGTTGACAGCCGAGGACCCCACACGGGTGATGGTGCTCGACGCCGAGATCTTTCGCGCGCTCACCCGCCGACGCCCTCGCCTGGGCACCATCCTGCTCACCACCCTGAGCGATGAGCTGAGCGACTGGATCGATCCCGACACCGATCGTGGTGTCGCCCGACCACCGCACGGGTTGCTGGTGGAGTACTGATCCCGCGGAGGGACCGATCGGCGCTGGCGATTCGATCCCGGGGACTAGCGCGGGCGTAACATTGCTGTAACATTAGATGCATCCCGCATCTCGACCCAGAGGAGCTCATCGACAGCCGGCTCCGCGTACACGACGACAACCAGGTCGAGGTCAAGCTCGACTACACCATCGACACCCGACGCAGGCGGTGTCGATACCGGGTGGAGACCTATCTGTTCGTGCCCCGTAGCCTCGGGCTCGACCGCCACTCGTATCCGCGGGATCAGTTCTACGCCGACGCCCAGGCCTACATCCGGTTCAAGACGCCGAGCGTGCCCCTGCCCGCGCTGGCCGATCCGGACAACGCCGACTCCCCCCTGCAACGGGCAAGGCGCCTCATCGTGGCCGCCAACGGAGCCGGTGAGATCGATCCCGATCGCATGCGGCGGGAGCTCCGGCTGCTGGGGTGCCTGGTACGGGCCAACCTTCGCGACGCCGCCGCCGACATCCGGGCCAAGGTCGATCGCCTCGACGACCCCGGTGAGCACCGCGTTCTCGCCGAGGACGTTCGCCAGGCCATCGGCCGTCTGCTCCGCGATGTCTCCGCGATCCTGTCGTCGTTTCGGGACCTCCGCCCCGATTTCCTGCAGACCAAGCGTCCGGCGTGGCTCCGCGAGCTGTTCGAGTACGTCGACGAGTACCTGAGCATCTCGGCCGAGAGCTACCTGACCGCCGTGCTGTCCCGGCTCGACGCCCACGCCGCGCTTCGAGACGCCCTCTCCGACACGCGCCAAGCGGTCACGCAGACGATCGTCGACGAGCAGGGCCACCGCCAAGGCGCGGGCTACGTCAGCGTGCTCGACCCCGACGGCGAGAACCGCCACTACATCTACCGCAAGGGCGCGCTCAAGAAATTCATGAGCTCGGTGTTGTTCCTCGAGATCCACAAGGAGCGAGAGGGGCGTGGCATCAGCAACGTGGTCGCGGGCATCGCCGCCGCCGTCGCGATGCTGTTCTCCACCATCGCCGCCATCTGGTCCCAGGGCGCCTACGGCCTCAACAGCTTCCCCTTCGTGCTCGCGATCGTCATCTCCTACGTCTTCAAGGATCGCATCAAGGAGTGGCTGCGCACCTACTTCTCGGGCCTCATGTCGCGCTGGCTGTACGACTACAGCGTGCTGATCCACGATCCGGTCGCGGGCATCGTGGGCCGTTGCCGCGAGTCGTTTGGGTACGTCACCGACTCCAACCTCCCCACCGAGATCAAGCGACTGCGCCACTGCGACTCGAGCTCCGTCCTCGAGGCCGAATCCAAGCCCGAAGGGGTGATGAAGTACGTCAAGGACGTCACGCTGCGGAGCCGACAGATCGCCCGCGCCCACGGGCGCCTGGGCGACGTCAACGACATCATCCGGCTCAACATCTCCAGCTTCCTCGGCCGCATGGACGAGCCCCAGCAGACCGTTGCGACCTACAGCGAGGAGCTCGACGCCGTCACGGCCGTCACCTGTCCCAAGGCCTACCACGTGAACCTGGTGATGGTGCTCAAGGCCGAGGGCAAGAAGGCCGCCATCGACCGGTTCCGCATCATCATGGACAAGCAAGGCATCCGCGACCTCCAGGTCGTGGAGCTGTCCGCGTAGGGCAACCCGCTCAGCGAGTCATCACCAGCTCGCGACGGCGTACCAGCGCTCCGGCCACCGCAACACCCACCCCCGCGACGGCCATGAGGATGAGGGCCGAGATCCACCACGAGTCCGTCCCTGCGGACGGCGCCCCGGGGAACAGCGTGCGATGCTCCAGTGAGGCGAGCTCGCGAATGTGGGCCCGCAGCGTGAGCGACGACAGCCACCCTGGCACCTGCTCGATGCTCTGCTCCCACAAGAACACATAGGCGAGGCCGAGCCAGGAGGGGCGGCGCAGCAGCAGACCCCACAGGCCGAACAACGCGGCGTGGGCGGCCGTACCGAGGACGGCGGCCGCGATGAGCCGCGCGGCATCGAGCGGCCCCGACGCGGCGAACGCCACCGCGGGCACGGTGGCCAGGAGCACGGGGCCCGCCGCCGCGGCCAGGCGCGCGGTGTACAGCGCCGCGCGATCGAGCGGGCGCGTGAAGCCATAGGTGAGGGTCTGATCTTCGACTTCCTCGCGCAGCACTCCGCCCCCGAATGCCAGCGACATCAGCGGCACCAGGTACATGAGCACCAGCTGGCCCACCGCCTCGCGGGGGACGCCGAACGCCAGCCGCATGACCGCGACGATCAGCGGCACGGCGATCACCCAGATGAGGGTGCCGCGGCGACGGAGGTTGCGACCCAGGTGAAAGCGAGCCCAAAATCCAGCCCCCGACCAGCCGCTGCGCTTGCGCGTCGATGCGACCATCGGCGGCGAAGGAGGAGGTGAAGCGGGGGACGAATGCGGCATGGCGGTCATTCGATGAGGTAGCGGTACAGGCTCTCGAG
>JAHZJA010001514.1 GCA_022601155.1 Deltaproteobacteria bacterium
ATGAAACTCGGCATCGTCGGTCCCACGGTCTCGGGCAAGAGCAACCTCGGGCTGCTGCTGCTGGCGCTTCGCGAGCCCACCTCGGGCACGCTGACGATCGACGGTCATCCACCTGGAAACCTCGACCTGCGTGCCCTGCGGCAACGATTCGGTGTGGTGTTGCAAGACTCGTCGCTGTTCGCCGGCACGCTGCGCGACAATATTGCGTTCCACGATCCATCATTGCCGTTGTCCGATGTAATCGAGGCCGCCAAGCTCGCCTGCATCCACGAGGACATCGAAGCCATGCCCATGGGCTACGGCTCGATGCTCTCCGAAGGCGGCACAGGGCTCTCTGGTGGCCAGAAACAGCGTCTCTCGCTGGCCCGCGCTCTGGCCCGCAAGCCCGAGTTGTTGTTCCTCGACGAAGCCACCAGCCATCTCGATCCCGTCACCGAGGCCACCGTAGAGCGCAACTTGTTGGGTTTGGGATGCACACGGATCGTGGTGACACACAGGCCCAGTGCAGTGCGCGATGCCGACTGCATCATCGTGTTGCGGTCGGGGCGGATCGTCGAGCGTGGCACGCATCACCAACTGCGAGGAACCGGCGGCCACTATGATGAATTCGTAGGCGAGCGGACCGCCTCGTCGGACGTCGAGTAGGCGCCGCACTCGCTCGGAGCGCAAACGCCCGAGCCATTGGCGCGACCAAGTCGATTGACAGTAAGCGAGGGGCAGGGCCAAGGTACCCATGGGCCGACGATTGTGTCGGCTGCGAATAGAAGCTCGAGCTACCGCGAGCAGAAAGATGTGTTCCCAATGTCCGACGTAGATATCGTCCGTGCGTGGAGAGACCCCGCCTACCGTCGCAGCCTGACGGCCGAACAGCTGGCCAGCCTGCCCGAGCATCCCGCGGGGATGGTCGAGCTATCCGATGACCAGCTGTCGAACGCCAGCGGTGCCGCGGCGAAGCCCGGGCCGATCCAGACGACCGCGCTGACCTGCACTCAGCATACCTTCGGCGGCTGGAAGGCATGCGGCTGTGGGGTCTTCACGACCGCGATCAACTGCACGAACTATACGTTCCAAGGCTGGGCGGCCTGCGGCTGCTAGCCGCGACCGCGTGAAGTGCTGCGGCGTCCGGCCATGCCCGGGCGCCGCTCCTCAATTGGGCGCCCCGCAACCCGACCAATGGACCCCGCGGTGCGCGGTATGATGGCTGGGCCCCATGAAGCTCCCAATCTTCCAGGTCGATGCATTCAGCGGTGAGCTGTTCGGGGGCAACCCCGCCGCCGTATGCCCGCTACCGCACTGGCTCGACGACGAACGTCTGACGTCGATCGCAGCGGAGAACAACCTGTCGGAGACCGCCTTCGTGGTTCCCGACGGCGACGACTGGGAGCTGCGATGGTTTACGCCGACGGCCGAGGTCGATCTGTGCGGACACGCGACGCTCGCCACGGCCTTCGTGCTGTTCCGCGACCGTCCCGAGGCCCAGCGCCTGCGGTTTCGAACGCGCGAAGAGGGTGTGCTCACCGTCGAGCGCCACGAGCGAGGCATGCAGATGGACTTTCCGACGCGGCCGGCCACGCTCGTCGAGACCCCGCCCGGGCTGGCCGACGCACTCGGCGGTGTCGAGCCCGTCGTGGTGCTTCGTGCCGCCTCGACGATGGCAGTGTTCGACAGCGAGGCGACCGTTCGCGGGCTGCTTCCATACCTCGGCTATGTGGCCAACATGGATGGAGATGGCCTCATCGTCACCGCGCCGGGCGACACCGCCGACTTCGTCTCGCGGTACTTCGCCCCGCACGTGGGGATCGACGAAGACCCCGTGACCGGGAGCACCCACTGCACGCTGGCTCCGTACTGGGCGCAGCGACTGAACAAGAGCACCTTGCACGCGCAGCAGGTGTCCCGCCGAGGCGGGGCGTTGTCGTGCACGATCGCGGGCGACCGTGTGCTGCTGGTCGGCCAGGCCGTGCTCTACCTGGAGGGCACGATCGAGGTCCCCGACTGAGGCTCCGCGCGGGTGTCCGCGTCACGACGTTCGTCGGGTTCGTCGTCATCCTCGAAGACCGATGGGTCGGGCGCACGCACGGCGGACAGCACCGGTTCCGGCCGTACGGATGAACGTGGCGCGACCGCGTCCTTCGGCGCCGCGATGGAGGTCGGCGCGGCGATCGTCTGTGCATCGGGGGTCGCGGCCGAGCTGCCCACCACGGCTCCCGCCGTCGCCCCCAGCGCGACCAGGGCCACGGCCGCCGCCGCGGGGATCCGCCAGCGACGCTGCGCCTGGAGCTGCTGCTCGATCATCGTGGGATGGGCGAGCATCCGTCGTGAGCGGCCAGGCGCCGGACGATGGCGACCGGCCAGGCGCTCGATGGTCTCCACGGCATTGCGCGGCGTATCGAGGCCTACGATGTGGAAGTCTTCGCGGCCATCGCGATCCAAGCCGCGGCGCAGCATGTTCGCCAGCGCGGGGTCGATACGAGGGACACACAGGATGCGAAGCGTGGACGGGCCGGGCGGCACCCGACGCACCCATCGACGTGCCCGACGCCCCTGCTGCACCCAGACGGAGTACCCGCGGGCGCGCAGCGAGTCCTCGACACACCGCACCATCGGCGTGAGCGCATCGGGGCACAGCAGCAAGACCCGCGAAGGAGGTGCAACGGAGCCTCGACGGCGGGTCGATGCTCGACGAGTGGGGTCTGGCAGGGGTTGGGACACCGCCATCTGGTGGTTCCACAACTCGGGTGCCGCTCCAAGGAAGTGGCGAGGATGGCCACACGGCATCGATCGACGCTGAACGTTCGATACGCCCTCGCGCCCCGCGATGATCGACTATAGAAGGTAGGCCGCGATCGCGATGGAGCTGCTCACCGCCCACGGGCCCCTGCGTGCCCCCTGCTACATCCCCGATGCCACCCGCGCGTTCGTCCGCTCGGTGGACGCCAGCGATCTCGAGACGGTGGGCATCCCGGCGTTGATGATCAACGCCTACCACCTGATGACCCGGCCCGGCATTCGAGTGGTGCAGCGGCTGGGTGGGCTGCACGCCTTCGCCGGCTGGTCGGGACCGATCGTCACCGACTCGGGGGGCTTTCAGGTCTTCTCGCTGATCCGCCAAAACCCCAAGTACGGGCAGATCCGGGAGCACGAGATCATCTTCCGTCCGGGTGACGGTCGCGACAAGCTGATCCTCACCCCCGAGAAGGTCGTGCAGACCCAGTTTCGGCTCGGCGCCGATGTCATGGTGGCGCTGGACGACTGCACAGGCCCCGAAGCGCCGGCCGAAGAGCAACAACGCGCCGTCGACCGCACCGTGGCCTGGGCCAAGCGTGCCCGCGACGAGTTCGATCGCCAGCTCGCCCAGCGCAGCGGCGACGGTCCCCCGCCCGTGCTCGTCGCTCCGATCCAAGGGGGCAACGATGTCGAGCTCCGACGACACTGCGCCCAAGCCCTGCTCGATGCCGGGCTGACGACGTTCGGGTTTGGCGGCTGGCCCCTGGACGAAGACGGCAAGCTCCAGCTCGACATGTTCGCCGCGCTGCACGAGCTGCTCCCGCTCGATGCTCCCCTGTTCGCGCTCGGAGTGGGCAAGCCCGAGCACCTCTCCGCGGTCACGGCCCTGGGCCGACC
>JAHZJA010001515.1 GCA_022601155.1 Deltaproteobacteria bacterium
ACGACGACGATATCGAAGGCGCCGACCTGGTCGCGCTGGACGACCTCGACGCCGCCGCCGCTGGTGCCTCCGTCGTCGCCGCCCTCGTCACCACCGCCGGGTGCGTTGCCACCCCCGGAAGTGGATGCACCGCAACCCCCACCTCCGCCCCCGAAATCGTCATCCGGGAAGCCACACGGCTCGAAGTTGTTGATGAAGCCGAAGCTCGGGACGGTCGCGTTTTGCAGGTTGAGGAACAGCTGCTGCGAGCCCACCGAGAACTCGGGCTGAGCCATCACCGGGATGAGCCACGCAAAGCGCTCGGCATTGGTGGTGGGGTCGTACTCGATCTGGATGTGGGCCTCGACGTGGGTGTCGTCGATGGCGAACACGATGGTCTCGCCGGTCTGATCGACGGGCATCGCTTGGGGACCCCCCCCGCCTCCGTCGCAGAACGTGCCCCCGCAAGCGTGGGCGGTGGTCGGCACGGCGGCAGCCAAGCCCACACCCATGCCGACGGTCAGGCCAATTGTTCCAAGCAATCCAATACGCGTCATCGCAACCTCTTCTATTTAGGCCAAGCAAGACTGCGGATCGTCGCGCGGCATCGGATACGAGGCGCGCGAACGCACCTCGACCACGAGGTCGCATCCGCAGGTATGCCGGTTGTGCAAGGTTCGGGCCGAGTCGAAGCCGAGTTGTTTGGCTCGGATGGCCGTGTCGGGGATGACGTCTCCGTCTCACCCCATGACATCGTTGTCATATCGCACGAGCACAACCCGCGGCAGCAACACCGCGGCTACGATTGAGCGAATGCAATGTCGAAGCTCGATCGTGCTGGCAGGGATGGTGGCCGTTGGATGTGGCGACGACGCGGCTCCCGGTGGCAGTGGCACGACGATGGCCGGGGGAACGACGGTCGCCTCCACCACGTCCCCGGGGCGCACCGATGGGACGAGCGGTGCCGACTCGACCGAGGGCCCGCCCCCCACGACGGGTAGCGAGACCAGCAGCGGCCCGCCTCCGGACACCAGCGGCAACACGAGCACGACCACGACGAGCGGGGACGGCTCGACCACCGAGGACGAAGGCACGACGACCACGGGAGCGATGCCCTCCTGCGAGCCGACCAACCCGGGCGGCAACATGGTCTGCAACGACGGAAATGTGGTCGCGGGCGAGCTATGCTACCAGACGCAGCCGCCGTTGCTGACCGCGGGGACCCTCGGCGCGCGGGTGTTGGCAGCGGATCTCGACGACGACCTCGACCCGGACGTGCTGGCGCTGGTGGAGTTTCCGGCTGCGCTCACCGTCATGCTCAACCAGGGCGGCGGGGCGTTGGTCTTGGACGACACCTATGTCCTGTCCCCCGAGCTGATCATCGGCTCGGTCGGCGTGGATATCGGTGACATGGATGGCGACACCTACGTGGATGCGGTGGTGGCTTCGGTGGACCCGCCCAGCCTGCTGGTGATGTGCAACGACGGAGGCGGTGCGTTCGGGTTCCCCATCGTGACCATGCTTCCCGTTGCGCCGACGGCGTTGGGGGTTGCCGATATCGACGGCAACGGCACCCACGATGTCGTCGTCGTCCAAGACGGAGGCCTCATCGTCCACTACGGTCAGGGCAACGGGATGTTCGGCATGGTCGACTTCGTGGCCAATCCTCTGGGGGGCGGGCGCAACGTGGTGATCGAAGACCTCGACGACGACGGCGACCTCGATGTCGCGGCAGCGTTCCGGCAGTCGGCTTCGGTCTTCCTCAATGATGCAGGGACGCTGCAGCTTCCCATCGATACGCCGGTCGCGACGACGATGGCCGGGCCCGACGACATCGATGTGGGCGATGTGACGGGCGACGGGATCCTCGATCTGGTGGTCGCCGACCGCACTGGCAACATCGTGCAGCTCCTGGCGGGGGTCGGCGACGGGACGTTCGTGGCCGATCCGGTGACGGTCCCCGGATCGCAGGCCGTGGTCGGCGACGCCAATGCCGACTGCTACGACGACGTGCTGTCGCTAACGACGCCCCTGCAGACCGACGAGCTGACCATCTATCCGGGGGACGGCATGGGATCGTTGGCCGCGCCCCAGACCTTCTCGCTGCACAGCGGAATGGTCGACATGGATGGAGCCGACTTCGACGGAGATGGCCTGATCGATCTGGTCTATATGCTGGCGCCCACAGGCGAGGTGGGGGTGTCGCTGACCGAGCCGTAGTTCCCTCGAGCCGTGACGACTTGCAGGGGCATTGCGCCCCTGTCGTCCGTGCCAGCGGTGTCCGACGCTCGCCGTCGGCCCGCTACGGACGTCTCCAACATGTCTCCAGCTCGGTCACGACTACACCGTCGAGACCGCGGCGAACGAGACTCCGAAACACCACCTTCGACGCCGTCGCTCGGGCTCGAGCCGCCGGCCGCCAAGACGAGTCCAGAGCGTCCGGCCCCCGCGGAGCATCGTGACGCGACCCGCTCGACCGTCATTGGTCCCTGCCCGCGGGCTACCAGCACTCGTAGGTGAACACCATACGCTTGTCGGTCGTGCCGTCAGCACCCCAGTCCTCGGTGCGCTCGAGGAGATCGCCCTCATGGGAATACCGCCACTGTCGCAGTGTGGGTGGGTTCGTCTGGACCCGCGTGCGCTCGGTGAGCAAGCGCCCAAGATCGTCGTAGGTCCACTCCGCCGTGCTGTCCACCACTCCCTCGCTCGTGAGCGCGACTCGACCGATCAATCGGCCCTTGGCATCGTACTCGAGCTGCTGCCTGGAGTGCTCGCGCCCGTCTGCAATGCGGGTGCGTATCCGAACCGCGCTCCGCCCATCATCTGCATAGGTCGTCGCCCAGCGCCGAAACGGCCCCGGCTCGGCATAGAAGCCATAGTCTCGGCGGACCTGTCGTCCTTGCTGATCGTACTCGTAGCGATCGTAGTACTTGAGGCCCTTGCCATCCTCGTCGACGGCCTCGTGCACGAGGTTCCCGGCATCATCGTACGTCCAGGTCTTGCGGCCGACGAGCTCGCCGTCGTTGAACTCCTGCTCCTCGACCAGTCGGTCCTCGGCATCCCGTCGCTTCACCGTACGCAGACCCGTCTGGCTATCGGGCGAGGTCGTCTCGCTCATCGTCCCGCGATGGGTGGTGAGCATCGCTCGACCATCGGCCATCACGGTTCGGGTGACGCGGCCCGAGGAGTCGTAGGTGTAGTGGCGGATCGACTCTCGGCCCGCGTGTTGCTCGGTGGTGGAGCAGGGCCCAGGATGCAGTGGCGTCGGTGGTGAGGGCGGGTTGTGAGGACCGCGTTCGTAGCGAGGGCCCGTGGCCCGCGAGGGAGCGGGCGTGGCGAG
>JAHZJA010001516.1 GCA_022601155.1 Deltaproteobacteria bacterium
CCGGGCCCCACGTTGATCTTGGCCACATCGGCCCCGGCTTCGAGCAGGGCGCGGGTCCCCTCGGCGGTGCACACGTTGCCGGCGACGATCGTCGCTCGGTCGCCCACTTCGCTGCGCACCGCGGCCAGGGCCTCGAGCATGCGCCGTTGATGACCGTGCGCAGTGTCCACGACCAGGCAGTGCACGCCCATCTCGACCAGCTGGGCGGCATGACGGGCGGTGTCCCCCGAGATTCCGATCGCCGCGGCGACCCGCAGACGGTCCTGCTCGTCGACGTTGGGCTGCAGCAGCTCCGCCCGTACCGCGGCATCCTTTTCGAGCACGCCCAGCAGCCGCTCGTGCTCGTCGACGACGGGCGCCGCCTTGAGGCGGGCGGCGTCCATGCGCTCGAAGGCGGTGCGGTTGTCGAGGTCGTGGGGCAGTGTGACCAGCCGACGCGACATCACGTGATGCGCTGCGGTGTACTGGTCACGGTCACGAAGATCGTGGGCGGTGAGGATGCCCAGCGGACGCCGACGTTCGTCGACGACGACGACCATCCCGTGCGATCGCTTGCGGATGATCCCCATCACGTCGCGCAACGTGGCGTCCGGAGTCACCTCGAGGGCGGTGTCGAAGCGCGAGCTCGCCGACTGGATGTGCCGGACGATGCGGTCGACCGTCTCGGGATGCATGTCTTGTGGCAGCACGCCCAGGCCGCCGTAGCGGGCGATGGTCTCGGCCATGCGCTTGCCCGTGACCGCGTTCATGTTGGCCGAGACGATGGGGTGACTCGCTCCCGTGAAATCGTCGGGGCGTAGGTCGACCTCGTGGCGGGACACGCCATCGAAGTAACTGGGGACGATGAAACAATCGTCTAGAGACAGCTCCAGCTGCTCGTCGCGCTCGGGGTGGAGGAACTGCATCGCTGCCCCAGGGTACCAGGGGGCGCGCGGGCCGGGCCGACGGCGGTGGTGGCTGGCCGCTCAGTCTTCGGGCTCGGTGGGAGCCTTGCCCGCGGCGTGCTGGGCCAACGCGCGGGCGATGCTGTCTTGGACGCGGCGGGCCTGCGAGGTATCGCTTCGCCGCAGGCCGTTGAACAGGATGGAGAACACGATGGGCTTGCGGCCGGGGGCGCCCGCGTAGCCCGACAATGCCGACACGCCGTCGAGGGTGCCCGTCTTGACCCGGATCCACCCCGCTTCGTCGGTGTCGCGAAGGCGGCTGCGCGTGGTGCCGTCGATGCCCATGATTGCCAGTGAGGCCATGAAATCGGGGCGTATCCGAAGATCGGCGTAGACCATGGCCAGGACCGCGGTCAGCTGAGCGGGGCTGATGCGGTTGGTGTCGTACAGGCCCGAGCCGTTGCCCAGCGAGAGGCCCTCGGCCGGGACCCCTCGGGCGACCAGGTGCTCTCGCACCCGACGCAGCGCCCCGTCGAACGTGGCCGGGGACGAGTCGACGTCGATCGTCTTGAGGATCTGCTCCGCCATGAAGTTGTTGGAGAATTTGTTGACCGACCGGATAAGCACGCCAAGCGGTGCCGAGCGGTGTGCCGCCAACAGGCGGGCCTTGCTGGGAACACGGCCCATCTTGATGCGCTTGCTGCCGCGGCGGATGCCATGTTGCTTGAGCATCAACGCCAGCAGCTCGCCCGCGTAGCGCGAGGGATTGGCCACCGGGTAGCGAAAACTGGTGGCGCTGGAATCGGCGCCCAGCGTGCCGTGCAGGCGTAGATCGGTGCCGTCTTCACCGTGATCGAGGTCGGCGAACAGCCGGCGTTTGCCGCCCGCTTCGGTCTTCGCCTCGAGACGAAGCGCGATGTGCCCGACCGGCGGCACGACCCCGGCGAAGGGAGCCGTCCCCACGGTGTCTGAGGGGCGCACATGCACCTCGAAGGTATTGAAGTTCACCACGGTTGCCCCACTGGGCGCGCGGTACGAGGCGACCTCGTTCTTCTGATCGAACCCGGGGGGTAGCTCGTCGCGATCGAAGGCGGAGGCGTCGACGACGATACCCCCGGTGATCTTGGTGATACCCTGGCCCTGCAGCTTGCCGACGAGCTCGTAGAGGTTGGCAGTGACCAGCGCCGGATCGCCGCTACCACGCAAGTACAGACTGCCCTTGATCGTCGAGCCGCTGAGCGCTCCGTCTTTGCGGTACAGACCCGTCGTGTAGGTGTGGGAGGGCCCCAGGATGCCCAACGCCGAGGCGGTGGTCACCAACTTGACGTTGCTGGCGGGGTTGAGCGGGGTGGTATCGCCCCGCTGGTACAGGACCTTGCCGGTCTCCAGATCGACGACCGAGACCCCGACGGCCGCATCGGCCAAAAATCGCTTGTCGAGCGCCGCATCGATGAAGGGAACGAGTCCCTCGGCCTGACTCGGCGTGGCCTCCGGGCTTTGGGCCGTCGCGGTGGTGGTCGCGGCGAGCGGGGCGACGGCAGAGGCCGGGGAGCGAGCCGACGCGGGGGCTTGGTCCACACCCGCGATCGCGACCACGGCCGCAGCGGCCAGCAGGAGGGTCAACGGGCCGCGTTGGCGGGGTCGTCGGGACACGGTCATGAGGGGGTCGGAAGTGGTGAGGCTATCACGCGCGACGGCGCGTCCCTGTTCCCGTCCGGGGGCGCCCAGGTGGCGCCCACAGGGCGCAGGGCCGCGCGGCCGAGGTTGCACCGTGATGCCGATCGCACACTCGGAACTATCGATGGTCGATGTGCGTGGTAGCCTCCGCACGAGTCACACCGCTTTGGCACGCAGTCAGGATGGACACCCCGATCGGGCTCTGATCGAGGCATGCGCGGCCGACGATCGTCGGGCACAACGCGAGCTGATGCGCAGGCTGATGCCCGTGCTCGAGGCCCAAGTGGCCAGCGTCGCTCGTCGGGCCCCGTCGCGCGTGGGCCGGGATTCTCGGCGCGAGGTGTGCGATCTGCTGCAGGACGTGCTCGTCGAGCTGTTCCGCAATCAGGCGCAGGAGCTACGACGATGGGATCCGGAGCGCGGCCTGTCACTCGAGGGATTCGTGCGCTTGGTGGCGCGGCGTCATGCGTTGCGCAAGCTGCTGCGGGGCAAGCCGGAGCGGCTGGAGTCGACCGAGCCCGAGGTGCTCGAGTCACACCACGCCGCCCAGCGGCACGACGCCATCGAGGAACGGGATCTGCTCGATGCCGTGCTTCGTCAGCTGCACAAGGACATGAGCCCCCGCGATGTGGAGCTGTTCCAGCGCCTGTTCCTCGAGGAGCAGTCGTCGGCGACGGTCGCCGAGCAGATGAACATGACCCCCGTTGCCCTCAAGAAGTGGCGCTCGCGCATGTACCAGCGCACCCGCGCGATCGCCGATAAGCTGCACGAGGGGCCATCTCTGCGTGCGGAGCTCGCGCGAAAAAATCGTATGTCGCTTTCTGCGGAGTCTGGGCCAACTAACCCACGAGGGCGAGCCCGCGAGGACGGCCAATGAACGACGACGAGCGACTGGAGGCGCTGGGCGAACGAGCCCGACAGCAGTGGTCTGAGCAGACCGCTGCGGTGCGTCCCGAGTCCGTCGAGGGCTGGACGCCGCTGCGGGAATCGGAGCGTGAAGACATCATCGGCGCTGCGTTGGCCGCCTTGGAGCAGCACAACGCCACGCCGTCGGATGACGCCCCGCGCTGGGTCCCTGATGCCACCGATCCTGGTCCCGGTCCCGCCGACGTCGCGGAGCCGACACCCGCCGCCAATGATGGCCCGGGGCGGTGGCGCTGGGCGGCAGTGGGGGTGGTGGTCGCCGTGGCGGCGGTGATGGTGCTGTGGCTGGGCTCGATGCCGCGGGTGTCCGCGCTGCCCGGCTACGCCGAGGCCGAGTTCGAGGCCGGGACCGCCGCGGTCCGCGGGGATGCACCCCAGGTGGCGATCGCTCGACTGCCTCCCTCGGCGACGATTCGCTGGGTGCTGCGTCCGGCCACGGCAGTGGAGGGCGGGGTGGGGGTGAGGATCCTGGCCCAAGGTCCCGCGACGCACTGCATGACGCTGCCCTCGGGTGTCCGGATTGCGGACAGTGGGGCCGTGGAGCTCTACGGTGAGGTGGAAACGATGCTGCCGCTGAGCCCAGGTGTATGGACGCTGACGGCCATCGTGGGGCGGGCACAGGTGCTCGACGGGCTCGACAATGCATGTGCCTGGCATGCCGAGGGCAGTCCACCACCGCCAGGCCTCGCCGTCGCGGCCACACGCACGGTGGAGCTGGTCCCCGGGACCTGACGCGGATTTTCTGTACGATCGCGGCGCCGCCCGGCTCGGCTGGGCTGCTTCCGCATGATCGCGCGACCAAACCGCCCGGGTTCGCGACGCCGATGGGGTTGGTGGTTGGGCGCCGTCACCGTGGCGCTGACGGCCTCGTGCAACTGCTCGCCCCGCGGGTCCTCGAGGGCCGAGTCCGCGGCCAACGATCTCGCGCCGCCCGGTCCGCTGCGGGTGGAGGTGGATGGCTGCGCCACGATGCGCTCGGGCGCGGGCTGCGTGCGCCCGTCGTTGGGCGTGCCGACCAAGTGCGAACGGACCCGTCACGAGGGGGCGGTCACGGTGGAGACACCGATGCGGTTGGTGGTGTGGGCCGATCGTCGGGCGTCGCTCGAGGTCGACGGCCGCTCGGTCCCAACCGAGCCGGTCGAGGTCGACGGCGGCCAGCAGTGGAAGCTGGAGGTCTCATCCGACGCGAAGATGATCGCGTTGCGGTGTGGCCCCGGTCAGCCGCCGTGCTGGTCGTTGCCGCTGGTCCCCGCTGCGGCCGAGCCGCCCGCGATGGTCGATGCGCGGATGGGGCTGCGACGGGGCAAGGAGCAGGCGCGCCAGCAGCTGCAGCGACTCGAGGCGGCGCTGCCCGGGCAGTCGCTGCCCACGCGCACCGCCGCACTGGATGTGATCACTGATCTTCGCCTGGCCCTGGCGCCGGCCGAGCCCGATCTCGAGCGACGTACGGTCGCGTATCGCGAAGCCCTCGCACGCACGGTAGATGCCTTCGAGGCCGCGCGCGCGCAGGGGGAGCTCGACCGCGCCAGCTGTCACGCTCGGCGCGGCATGGTCTATGCGCTCGACAGCCTCGGTGACCTGGGGCAGGCGCAGCAGTGGCGTGAGCGACTGGCCTCCCTGGCGGATGTCCCGGCGGGCGCCATGGCCATCAACCGCTACTACGAGGGGTTGCTGGCGCAGCGCGAGGGAGATCTGAAGACGGCTCGGGCGGCGTACCTGGCCGCCGAGCGTGGAGCGCGACGCTTGGACGACTGGCCCATGCAGCGCGCGAGCCTGGCTCAGGCCGCGACCGTACTGGCGAGCCTGGGGCTGGATGCGGAGGTCGAGGCCCTGTTCGAGCGGCTCCAAGGACAAGGGCAGCGGCTGACATGCCTGCAGTGGATTCGAGTGTTCAACAACCTGGCCTGGTCGCGGTACGTGCTGCGCGAGCTGGGGCGCCCCGCGCCCGATCCTCTGCCTGCGCTCGATGAGCTGCTGCTGTGGGTTGCCCTCGACGATGGAGACGATGCATGTCACGACCCCGGCGTCGAAGAAAACGTGCGGCTCAACCTCGGGCTCGTCGCCGCCGACCGGGGCTGGTGGGGCGAGGCGGCGCAGCTGCTCGAGTCGCTCCCCCCGGGTGGAGACAGCGGCGTGGTCGGGACTCGGTTTTGGCGCGCGTTGCTGCGCCAGCGGCTGGTGCTCGGCCGGGGGGATCGTGGCGAGCTGGTGGAGCTGCTGATGCGCGAGCCTGCGCCACGACCCGGGGCGCCGCCCGAGCAGGTGTGGCTGGCGCAGCAAGGGCGCGGCGAGGCCTTCGAGGCGCTGGGTCTGTCCGCGGATGCGGTGCAGGCTTATCGCGCGGCAGAGGCCGCGCTGGACACCTTGATGCGGAACCTCGACTTCGACTCCGCCCGCGACCGCCTACTGCGGGGGCGACAGTCCAGCGCGGGACGGCTGGTGGCATTGATGGCCGAGCGCGGCGATGCTTCGGGAGCCCTATGTGCGGCGCGCCGGGCGAGGCGGCGCACCCATGACGCCCTCGATCGCCCCTCGCGGATTGCGGCCCTGACCGAAGCCGAGCGTGAGCGCTGGCGAGCGGCCATCTTCGATGCGCAGCGTCGCCGTGCGGATCTCGACCGATTGCACGAGCGCACGTGGTCGCTGGCGGGGGACGAGCTGGCGAGCCACGAGGCCGTCGTCCAGCAGCAACAGCGTCAGCTGCAGCAGGTGCTCGCCACCGCCCACGGGATCTTGTACGGGTCGGGCACCGCGGAGCAGCACCAGCCCAGCGCCCGCTGCGAAGGCTGGTCGGCCCCGCCGTCGGACGAGCTGGGTCTGCTGTACTTCCCCATCGATCGCCAGGAGCTGCGGTGGCAGGGGTTCGCGTTCGACGACCAGGGCGTGGCGGCGACGGCCGTCATCGAGGCGCCCTCCAAGGACGCATCGCCGAGCGCATGGTCGGACGCATTGCTCCGGCCATTTTCGGAATCGCTACGGCGGGCCGAGGGGGTGCGCGTGTTGCCCACGGGGGCGCTGTGGGCCGTGGCGTTCTCGGCTCTGCCGTGGGACGGCGATGTGTTGCTGGCCCATGCTCCGGTGTCGATCAGCCTCGACCTCGCCGGTCGCAGTGGGCCGCGAGACCCCGCCGGGCGATCGGCTCTGGTCGTGGCCGACCCTCGCGGTGATCTGCTGGCGGCGCGCCGCGAAGCCGATGTGGTGGTGGAGGCGCTGACCGCCCATGGATGGACCACCCAGTCGCTGGTGGGGCGGGAAGCGATGTCGGGCGAGGTCCAGGCGCGGCTGCCCACGGTGGACTTGCTGCACTACGCCGGACACGGACGACACGAAGGGGCGGAAGGGTGGGGCAGTGCCCTTCGCCTGGCCGGCGAACAATCGCTGCAGGTGCGGGACGTGCTCGCCCTGCCGCGCGTCCCCTCGGTGGTGATGCTCCCCGCGTGCGACACCGCCTCCACTGCACCCGCGACGCTGGGCGGTGGCATGAGTATCGCCCGCGCCTTCGTGCTCGCCGGAGCCGATGTCGTGGTTGCCTCTCGGGACCTGCTCGACGACGAGTTCGCCGGCGCCCTCGCCGAGGAGCTGTACGCCAATGGCCCCGTCACTCGCGACGAGGGGCCGGCGGACCTGCGACGGGCCGTCTTGGCTGCCCGCCGACGATTCGGGCCCGAGACGTGGAGCCCCGTGGTGGTGTTGGTCCCGTGACCTGGCGTCGAGGGCCAGGCCACGGGGCAACGCTTCGCTAGCTGGTTTGACGCACCACCAACAGCTGGTTGGTGCGAAAGTACGTTGGACCACTGCCGTACCGCAGCATCATGGTCAGGGTTGCCCGATACATGGGGTGGTCGGGACTGTCTTGCTGACCGGGTAGCTCCACCCGCACGGTGTTGCCGGTTTGGATGTTGGCGAG
>JAHZJA010001517.1 GCA_022601155.1 Deltaproteobacteria bacterium
CTCGATCGTTCGGGTGATCGGGCGCACTACCGAGCCATGCATGCATCCTCGTCGAACGCCTCGCGGTGGGCCCAGTCGATCTTGCTGGTCGTGACCGCCCTCGGGTTGGGCGGGTGTACGTGCTCGTTGTTCGAGTTGGACGGCCCCGAATTCGAGGGCGGGTGCCTGTTGGGCGGAACACCGTGCCCCGACGGAACGTGCGTGGCGAGCCTGTTCGGAGGCATTGGCGACCCTGGCGGCGAGTGCTGCGGGTTCGGGGGGGAGTGTCCGCCGTGCCCGGGCCTGTGGGACGATTTCGAGTGCCCCGACGGCACGTGCGCCGGATCGGCCGCGGAGTGCTGTGCGCATGGGGGGCGCTGTGATCCCGGCGACAGCGATGGCGCGAGCTCCAGCTCGGATGGCAGCACGACGGACGCCACGGGCGGAACGGCGTCGAGCGGCACCGCGTCGAGCGGCACCGCGGGGACGGACGACACCGAGGGATCCACGGGGGACTCGACCGCAAGCACCGCGGGCTCGGGCGGCAGCACCAGCGGCGATGCCACCGCTGGGACGACGAGTGAGGATACCGACCAGGGTGGAACGAGCAGCAGCAGCAGCAGTGGTGGTGGTGGTGGCTCGGGCTAGCCCCAATGCGGCACCTTCCCACGGCCCCGCGGCGTAAGCCCGGTCGTCGGCCCGTGCACTACTGGCAGACGTTGGGTAGCGTCGCGAACTCGCCCAACAGCTCGTTGTAGCTCTCGATGGTTCGTCCACCGAAGGGGTCTTCGTGCTGGAAGAAGATCCGTTGCTCGAGCGGCTGGATGCCCGAGATATCGTAGGCCTCGGCGTCCGAGTCGGTGTTGCCGAACACCCAGGCGGGCACCAGGCCCCGACTGGCGAGCACCGCAAACTCGGCGGCTTTGTACTCCACGGCGGCCGAGCCCATCGCGCCCGTCGCCGACAGCGTGGTGTGGATGATCCCGGGCGGGAAGCCGCGCTCCTCGATGAAGGCATAGGTGCGATCGCCGAGGAACTCGGGCCGAGCGGTCAGGTACATCGGCCGATAGCCGCGCTCGACCAGCAGATGCAGCGCCTCGGGTGAGCCCGGGTTGGCGTCGGGGACGGTGTCGAGCAAGAAGTCGACGAAGCGCTCCCACTCGAACGTGGTCAGGGTCCCGTCGATGTCCGACAAGATGATCGGAGTGCCAGGCTCGACGATCTCGAGATAGGTGTCGGCCCGGGTGTCGTCGCCGCGCACCACCATATGGATGCGATGGCGACCGACCGGCAGCGGCTCGGGGATCTGAAAGTACAGCCGCCCTCCGGTGTCGACGACGCCCTCGACGGTGGGGTGGTCGTCCTCGTACGTGGTGAAGGTGGACCCGAGTCCTTCCCACTCGCCCTCGCAGTTGCGGAGCAAGAACAGATCGACCCGCTCGTCTTCGAGATCCCAATCGGTGAGGCCGTACGCGAACTTGGCCATCACCCACTGGGTATCGCCCGGGTTGTAGAACATGTCGCGGCCGCGATGCCGTGACGAGCCGGACGCGACCACGAGGCTCGATTCGAAGTGCTCCCAGTCGATGGTGGGGCCGGCGTTGGGCAGCGGCGCCTGGCAGCTGGACACGGGCTCGCACTGCATGCCCTCACCGGTGCTGTCGTCGGTGGCGGTGGTGTCGAGGCTCGCGGCGGTGGAGGCCTCGCCGCTGCTGCCGCCCCCGGTGGCAGGCGGCGGGGTCGTGGTCTCGGTGGCGGTCGCCGGGGGATCACCGCTGGCGCCGTCGCTGCCTGGCGTCGCGGTGCCTCCGCTGCCGGCTCCGGTGTCGGCGGGGCTGCACGCGAGGACGGCAAGGCCCAGCGCCACGGTGTAGCGGCCTGCGCGTCGTGCAATCCCCAGGGAGACCGGCATCCCGATCGTTATACCCGCTGCGCCGCCGCTCGGCACTGGGCAAGGAAGCTGTCGAACAAGACATCTCCGCTGGCGCGCCCGCCGGCCGCGGTGAGCGGGTCTGGCCCTGTCGCCTCCAACCACTCGGGGTGCCACTGCACACCCATGATCCACTCGCTGTCGTCGGTCATCTCGACCGCTTCGATGACGCCGTCGGGCGCCCATGCGGTGGCCCGGAGCGGTGGCGCCAGGGTGGAGATGCCCTGGTGATGAATGCTGTTGACCTCCAGCGTGGTCGCATCGCCGTAGACGCGGCTGATCCAGCTCCCGGACTCGAGCCGGATCGCGTGGCCATTGGCGTCGTATGGCTCCCAGTCGCGGTGCACCAGCGATCCCGGCTGTTGGGTGGTGATGTCCTGGAACAGCGCACCCCCCAAGGCCACGTTGATCAGCTGAATGCCGCGGCACACGCCAAAGATGGGGATGCCGCGACGACGAGCCTGCGCGATCAGGCGGATCTCGTACTCGTCCCGGATCCGGTCACCGTTCCACTGCGGCTGCAGCGGGGTCTCGCCGTAGCTCACGGGGTTGAGGTCGGCGCCACCGGCCAGCAGGAGTCCGTCCATGCGCTCCATCACCGCCTCGGCCCCGGCGTCGTGGCCCACATCGGGCAGGCCCATGGGGATCCCCCCGGCGCGCCACACCGACTGCGCCATGCGTTGCTCGATGAACTGCAGCGTCATGCCCTTGAACAACGCCCGCGTTGGATCGGCGTGGAGGAAGTTGTGCGAGATGCCGATGAGAGGCGACGTGGCGGAGGCCGAACCCATTACCGTGGAGCGTGCATCACCGCGCACCCCTTGGCCACCGCACGTGTCTACAGCAGCTGGCCCTGGACTCCGCGTAGGCCCAGGCGGGCGTGCGGATCGTGCGACGCCAGCCGCAGCCACAGCTCGACCTGGAGGCGGCCGTCGTCGGGCACGTCCAGCAGCACGGCGACGCGGTCTTCACCCGAGATGATGTCTTCGGCCAGCACTTCGTGGCCCAGCAGCACCTGCACGCGGTGCTCGGTGGGGGCCAGCGCGCGCATTGCGGCGAGGAGCAGACACTGACGACCGCGGGCCAGGCCTTCGGCGACCAGCCGCAGCCGCACCGCGCAATGACGCGCCCGCTCGACAGCGGTACCCGGCGGGGTTCCGGGCACGACGGGGTTGCCCCCCAGGACGAGCAGGGGGGTGTCGGTGTTGGCATCGAGCCCGGCCGTGGCCTCGGGCCCCGTCATGCCGCCGAACGTCGCCAGCGTGGCCGACAGCTCCACGCCCGTGCCGCCGACCCGGCTGTCGACCGACGGGGCGCGCGGCGTCAACACGAACCCGGCCGGCACTGCGGCATCGGCTCCCTCGGGGCGTGCGGCTCGCCACGAGGGTCCCCCGGAGGCTGGCTGCGTCATCGTCGAGCGCAGACGCACCAGGGTTTGCTGCGAGACGTGGTGGAGCCGAGCCAAGGTCTCCACTGTACCAGGGGGTACTGGGTTCGATCGTTCGCCACGGACGGCTGGCGTACGGCGACGGTGTGCCCCACACTGGACGCCGTGGATCGGGCCGGTCTCCTGTGCGCGCGGCCGTGGCGAGGACGACGCCCATGACCCCGCGCGAGACCGCGATGGTGCTGTCGGCCACGGTGCGGGTGCTCCGCGATTCGACGCGTACCGCCGACATCCGTACGGTCGCCGACATCACCAGCCGTCGTCGTTTCGAGCAACTGCTCGAGCGTGAGCGACGGAGCGCGGAAGGCCGGGCGTTGCTGCGCGAGCGGCCCGAGATCGATGAGACTCACCTGGACTTCGAGGCTCTGCATCGACTGCCCGCCGACACGCTCGGCGGGGCGTACGCCCGTCACCTGGTTCAGTACGACCTTCAGCTGTTCATCGACACCACGTCCGACGTACCGGTTCGGGACCCCGACGTTCGCTACCTCATCCATCGCTATCGCCAGACGCACGACATCTGGCACGCGCTGCTGGGGCTGGGCACCGCGGGCTACGAAGAGGTGCTGGTCCACGCGTTCACGCTGGGGCTGTTGCGCCTGCCGATCTCTGCGCTCGTGGTCGCCTTGGGTACGGTCAAGCACATCGTGCTCGAGCGTCGATGGGACGTGCTGACCACGGGGCTCCGTGCGGCCTACGACAGTGGTCGGGGCTCGGCCCCGCTGTTGGCCGTCCGTTGGGAGCAGCACTGGGCCGAGCCGCTGACGGAGGTCCGCCAACGGTTCGGCATCGCATCGCTGGAGTGGCTGCGACGACAGTGACCCCACGGGGAGGCCACGGTCCCGTCACCGTGGGTTCAGTCCTCGAGCCTGCTGGCGAGTGACGAGATCGACTCGAACCGCACCCGTCGCCGTCGCGCACGGCCGCATCCGCCAAGCGGCGAGCAAGGCGTGAGGTCGACGTCGGGCCAGGCGCGACCAGGGGCGCATGACGCACGGGCCGTCGTCCGGACGAGGTCGTTGCCTCCCCTGCGCTCAGGCGTCCAGCTCGGCCTCGGCCGCGCGCACGACAGAGGCCTCTTCCTCGGGCGCCTCGGCAACCAGGCGGTGTCGGCTGTACAGGCCAAAGTACAGCATGCCCACCGCCATCATCGCCGCCGTGCCCAACACCACCGCCAGGGCGGCCTCACCGTAGAACAGCGACGAGGTCATCGCGATCAGCGACAGCACCAGCGCGATGATCGGGGTGAACGGATAGCCGGGCGTGCGGTACGGCCGGACCAGCTCGGGCGCGCGGCGTCGCAGGAGCATGTGGCTCACCATCATCATCACGTAGGAGATGAGCGCGGCGAATACGGCGATCTGCATCAACAGGTCTCCGGTCGCCACGGCGCCGTCGTTGAACCCGTCGACCACTCGAATGATCGCGTAGCCCACGATGGCAGGCACGATGAGGGCCCAGTGTGGGGCTCGGTTGCGGTTGGTTCGCGACAGCCAGCGCGGAAAGTAGCCCGCCCGCGACAGCGAGAAGATCTGGCGAGAGTAGGCGAAGATGATGCCGAAGAAGCTGGCCACCAACCCAGCCAGGCCGACGACGGTGGTGATCCAGTAGATCGTGCCGCGTCCGGAGACGGCCTCGATGGCGGCGGGCAGAGGGTTGTCGCTCGTGGCCAGCGCCGTGGTTCCTGCCGCGGCGGGTGCAAGGGCCAGCGCGAGCACGGAGAACGCCACCAGCGACAGCATCGCGGCGATCATCCCTCGGGGCAGGTCGCGGGCGGGGTTTCGGGTCTCTTCGGCCGCGAGCGGGACTCCCTCGATGGCGAGGTAGAACCACCCCGCGGCCGGGAGCGCGGCCACGATGCCCTCCATGCCGCGCGGGAGAAAGTTCGAGTTGCCGGCCGAGGGCGCCATGTCCAGCACGCGCGACCACTCCACATGGGGCAGCACGGCCGCGGCCCAGACCAGCAAGACGAGCACCGAGATGATCGTGATCACCAGCAGCAGGGCGAGAGAGACGCGAGAGCCCATCAAGCTCACCCCCACGAACATGGCGTAGGCGATGACCGGGACCCAGATCTCGACCCAGGGTGGAGCCGCGGGGAACATGCCCGCCACGTAGCCTCCGATTCCGGTCGCGATGACGGCGGGCGCCACGACGTACTCGATGGTGACCGCCAGCCCGGTGATGTACCCGCCCCAAGGCCCCAGCGCGCGGCGAGCAAAGGCATAGGGTCCCCCCGCCACGGGCATCGCGGTGGCCATCTCCGCAATCGAGAAGATCATGGTCACGTACAGCGTGGCCATGAACACGGTGGCGATGAGCAGGCCTCCGAACCCTCCGGCGTTGAGCCCGAAGTTCCAGCCGAAGTAGTCGCCCGAGATGACGTAGCCGACGCCGAGCCCCCAAAGCAGCACCGGGCCGGCCGTCCTCCGCAAGCTGCGGTCCTCGAGGTACTGGGCCTCGACGTCCTCGTACTCGACCTGCTCGCCCATCGCGACACAGCTTGACATGCCTCCGGAGCGAGCGAGAACGCCGTGGGGGGTCAGGCCTGTCGCGAAACCGATTTCAACGCTGCAACGTCGTCGTCCTCGGTCAGATCGGCGCTGAGCGATAGATGCGCACGTCCGTGTCGAGCCTCGGCGCGAGCGAATCGACGGCGATCTCTGGCTGAGGCAAATGGCGGTGGTTTTCCGTCCTACTGATTGCGTGGTCGAGGCCCAGAGCCAACCGAGCTTGTCGTGGGGTGGTGAGTGTAGTTGCCAGGCCAGTGCGGTCGCCGGCTGGTCGGGCTCGCGGTCGAGAAACCATGTTGAGCAGCGCCGCAGTCCGGGGTTCCAGTGGCAAGTGGTTGCCGGAGGCTCGCGTGCCCCACGGCGCTGGAAGATCGATCTGTCACAACCGTCGACATGTCCGTCTACCCATGGGGAGTCGGCCCACCGCCGAGCCTCGCCGCAGACCGAGGGTCCACGCGACGATTGTTCGGGAAGGTGTCGACGGCTCGCGCTACATTCGAAGACGAGGTTGGCCTCGCTGTCGATTCCCCCACTGGCTATTGGGGGGCGGCCCGTATTTTGACGATTGGATGACAATGATGGAGACCACGATGATCCCCGGAAGCCCCCACAACTCCCGCGGGTCCTTGCTGTCTCGTGCCTTGATGCGCGTCGCCGCTTTGGCGCCGCAACCCAAGCGCATGATGTGGAAGTGGGTGTACGAGTCTTTGTCGCGGCGTGGTGGCCTCGGGGACTTCATGAACTTCGGCTATACGCCGCTGGACGGCGAGACGCTGGAGCTCGAGCTTCGAGGAGATGACCGACCGCGTCGGCACGTCATTCAGCTGTACCACCGTACGGTTGCCGCGGCGGAGCTCGCGGGCAAGGACGTGCTCGAGGTCGGGTGTGGTCGTGGCGGCGGTGCGGACTACATGGCGCGCTACCTCCAGCCTCGATCGGTCACGGGCGTCGACATCGCTCGCGGGAATGTGGCGTTCTGCCGCCAGGTGCACGACGTGCCCGGCCTGACGTTTCGCGAGGGCGATGCGGAGCAGCTCCCGCTGCCGGATGCTCGGTATGACGTCGTGGTCAACGTGGAGTCGTCGCACTGCTACGGGTCGTTCGAGCGCTTCGTCGGTGAGGTCTGTCGAGTGCTGCGGCCCGGCGGCGCGTTCATGTTCTCCGATATGCGCGGCAGCGACAGCCACCACGCCTCGATCGAGGAGGTCGCCGAGACATTCCGCAACTGCCCGCTCGAGGTGGTCGAGTACACCGACATCACGGCCAACGTGCTCGCGTCACTCGAGCAGGAGCACGAGCGGATCGAGAAGTTCTTGCACGACGAGGTGCCGCGGCTGCTGCGAAGCTCCACCCGCGACCTGGTGGGGGGACAGGGCGGTCGGTGGAACGACGCGCTGCGCCGCGGCGAAGCCAAGTACGTCCACTACTTCCTGCGCAAGCCCTAGCTGGCCACGGTGAGGCCGGCGCTACGCGCCCGGCCGACGCCCTCGTGGGAGCGGGCCGCGAGCGACGGTGACGGTGTCGTGGTCTCGGGCGGGCCCCGCGGTTGGGCGCGCCAGCGGCGAGCAGACGCGGGCCGCAGTGCACGGTCCGCGATTGATCGGTCTCAGCCCAGCAGGGAGTCGATCGTACCGGAGACCTCACCCATCTGTTGGTCGACGCCAACCGCCTGCAGCGCGGTGTTGATGACCTGGGTGGGGTGTCCGCCCGGATTGGAGACGTGGACACCGCCGTCGGGGTTGAGGCCGCCCGCGTGTCCGGCGATCAGGGCCGACATGTTCTCCGACGAGTGCACGCTGAGGGCGTCGCCCGACTCGGGGTCGAAGCCCCAGCCCCCCTCGAACATCAGCAACAGGGCGCAGTGATCGAGGAGCGACGATCCGTCGAACTCCGGGGTGTCGCGAAGCTTCTCGACCAGTCGGCCGAAGTGGGCGACGTGCCAGCCGACGCCGTCGCTGACGGCCTCGAGCCCAACCATGCCTCCGCCCACGCCAAAGTGCCCCAGCTCGTGGATGTCGCTCGGCTGTCCGAACAGCGGCTGTGCGTTGAGGAAGCACTGCGCCATCGTGTACATCATCGAGGCGACGCGGGTCAGATCGCAGGTGTATGCCATCGCCACGAGATCGGTGAGGATCTCGGCGCGACGCTCCTCGTTGGAGTAGGCACCACCGCCCGCATAGCCGTCGGTGTCGCCGTTCTCGACCGCGCCTCCGATGGCCGGGTCTTCACCCGGGTCGGGGAGCAGCTCGCAGGCTCCTTCGGTCGGCGGCTGCTCCTGGTCGAGACGGTTCTCGAGTGCGCGCAGCTCGTCGAAGTGACGCTCGAGTCGGATGCGATCGGTCTGCCCCAGTCGGGGGATGAGCCGCTCGCCGTCCTCGAGCACCAAATCGACCGCGCTACGTCGGCGCCGCAGCGCCGTGAGGGCGGCCGCCGCCTCGGCGGGGTCGGGCGGCACGAACCCCGTGAACAGTGACTCGTAGGCCAGGCGGGGGCTGGCGATGGGATCGACGGGCAGGATGTCTCCGCCGTCTTGACGGTAGGAGATCCGGCCGCGGTCGCCTCCGTCGCCGTTGCTGCCCCGGTAGTACGCAGCCTGGACGCGGTACGTCAGCAGACGGTGGGTCGTGTCGGCCGCCAGGGCATCGGCGGCCACCTGGTCAGAGGTGGGCCCCAGCGCCCGCTCGTTGCCATCGTCGGCACCGCGGACTCCGCTGAGCAGCGGCGCCACCGACTTGGCGTGCCAGTTTCGAACCCGGCCCCCCGCAGGCACGCTGCCCGCATCACCCCACGGGATCTCCATGCCCGTGACCACCGAGACGTGGTCGCGAATCGACAGATCGGCGATGGGCTGCAGTGCCCGCTTGATGTCGTAGCCGGGCCCGGTCTGGTCGGGAACCAACAGGTCGTACTCGAACCCGGGGAATCCAATGGAGGTGCCGGCAAAGCCGAGGAAGTAGCGGCGAGGCGGCGCCATGCCTGCGTTGACCTGCATGCTCTCGAGCAGCGGCAGGGCCATGGTGAAGCCCGCGGCGCCCCGAAGGAACGAGCGGCGAGGAAGTGTCTTGCGTCGGCTCATCGCTACTGTCCCTCCTGCGGCTCGGTGTCTTCGCGGCGTAGCGCGAACGCCTCGTCCGAGACGAACCGCAGCAGCAGGTCCGTCAGGTCGACATCGGCGTCCCGGCCCAGCTCGTCGGAGATGCCGCGAACGAAGGCCATGTCCAGATCGTCGAGCTCGCTGCGACCGACCGCAAAGCGGTACAGCTGCTGGGTGAGGCAGCCGTTGAGCGAGCCCGAGTCGAGCAGAAGATCGGACAGCTCGCTCGGCCCGGTGAAGGGAGCCCCGTCGAGCGAACCCTCGCCCGAGATCTGGCACGAGGCGTCGTCGTCTTCCACGGTGCGGTACACCCCGCGGTGGTCGTAGCGCTCGAGTCCGAGGCCGATGGGATCCATCAGGCTGTGGCACCCGGCGCAGTTCCCCTGCGCGTGGGTCTCCCGGTAGAACTCCTCCTTGCACACCCCCTCGGGTGGCTCGGTGTCGTCCACGTTGACGTTGGGCGGCGGCGGCGGAATGTCCTGGCACATCAGCCGGGTCCGCACCAGCACGCCACGCTTGGTGGGGCTGCTGTCGTCGACCTTCGACATCGCCGACAAGAACGAGCCGTGTCCGAGCAAGCCCTGTCGCTCGGTGTCGGTGTAGGGCACCCAGTCGGCCTGCGCGGGGGCGGGCAGGCCGTAGTGCTCGGCGAGTGAAGGCGTGACGAAGGTCTGCTGGAAGCGCAGCAAGTCCTGCCAGGGCAGGCCCTCGTCGAACACGACCCGGTCGATGAGCGCCTGCGTCTCTGCCTGCATCGCGTCGGCCAGCTCGGGGGCGTGGGGCAGCATCTCGTAGCCCAGCCACATCGCATGGAACCGACCAAGCCGGGCACGGGCGCGTGGGTCGTCGAGCATCTGCTCGGCGGCGGCGGTGATCTGCTCGGCGGTGTGCAGCTGGTCGGCGTCGGCCAGGTCGAGCAGTGCATCCGAAGGGGTACTGCCCCACAGCAGATACGACAGACGGGTGCCGATCTCGTGGTCGCTGAGGCGGAACACACCGGGCGCATCGGGGACCGCGGTACCCAGCTCGACGCGGTACAAGAACTCCGGGTGCTGCAACAGGGCACGCAGGGTCACCTCGACGGCGGCGTAGAAATCGTCGGAGGCCTCCGCCTCGGCGATGAGGCCGGCGTAGCGGTCGATCTCCTCATCGAGCAGCGGCCGACGCAGGGCGCGTCGCCCGAAGGCGGTGATGAACTGGCGGAAGCACTCGGTGTCGGTGGTCGAGGCCGGGGTGCAGCCGACGAGCGCGTCGCGGAGGGCGGGGGTCGCCAGCGCCAGCTCGGCCACGTCGGCGCCCAGCAGCTCGGCCCCTTCGATCAGCGCCGGGGAGGCGACCTGGGTGGTGTAGTCGTTGTCGAACGGCTGCCGCCAGTCTTCGGGCAGCAGCAGCTCGGCGTCGACCTCCACGCCCAGCAGGTCGTACACGGTGGCCCCGTACTCGGCTGCGGTCAGGCGCCGGAGCCCCGAGTGCCCGACGCGCTCGAGTACGGTGGGGTCCACCGGGGCCCCATCGTCGGCGTCATCGCCCGATTCCGGACCGTCCCCACCCGCCCCTTCGAGGTCGGCACGGCCGCTGTAGCACCCCGCGCTCAACGCGAGCAGCAGGCCGGCCGCGGCTATGGCGATGC
Organism: Deltaproteobacteria bacterium; assembly: GCA_022601155.1. Taxonomy (GTDB): domain Bacteria; phylum Myxococcota_A; class Polyangia; order Nannocystales; family Nannocystaceae; genus Paraliomyxa. Next base: position 10,594 of record JAHZJA010001517.1, read on the forward strand.
GCTCGCCCAACACAGTTGCCCTCATGACAAGGAGTCTGACTCATTCCCGGTTGGTCTCGGACGAATTATCGGAAAATCAGCCGATCCCTTGCTCTGCCATCGACGTTCCCGTTGGGGTGCCTACACGATCGTCGGGACCGCCGTGATCTCGGCTCGATGGTCGTGCTGCGGGTAGCCGCGAGCACCTTCACAAACGAAGGAGGGCGCCGCCTTCCGTGCAGGAAAGCGGCGCCCAATCATGAGAGGCAACGTCGAGAAAAATGCCGGGAGACACCGCCGTCGGCGGGATCGGGAACCGAGCGGCGGTGCCTCCCCCTTTGTCGCTCAGCTACTTGCTCTTCGGAGTGTTCTTGGCCTGCTCGAGTGCGATTTCCTTGATGGCTGCGAACGACGAGGCGTTGGAGGCCCCGTCGATGGCCTTGACCGCCAGCGTGGTGGTCTGCGTCCGTGCGGCTTCGAGGTGGGTCGACAGCTGCTCGATCTGCGCTTCTTGCTTGGACAAGGTGTCCTCGAGCGACTCGATCTTCAGCTCGAACACGCGGCGAACCGCTTCGTTGTCCTTGCGCTTGAGGTCGCCCTGGGTCTTGGCCTGGCGCTTGGCGATACCGGTACCCTCGCCCTCGGCCTTCTTCACCGCGGCGTTGCGCTGATCCTCGAACGCGTCGGCCTTGGACTGGAGCTCGGCAAACTCCTGCTCGCGTGCTGCCAGCTGCTTGTCGTGCTCGGCCCACTCGGCCGCCTTGCGCTCGCTCAGCGCGACCTGCTCGGCCTCGAACTGCTGCTGGGCCTGCACGCGGGCGTCCTGCTCCTGCGCGAGGTGTTGCTGACGGTCGTAGTCGTACTCCTGCTGGTCACGGGCACGGGTGCGCTCGAGGTCGTCGGTGATCTGCTTGGTGGTGGCTGCGTGCTCTTGCTGCTCCTTGTCCCAAGCCATGCGCTGGGCATCGAGCTCGACCTCGAATGCCTCCTTCTTGGTCTGCAGATCGGTCTGCGCGGCGTCGCGGGTCTCGGCGTAGCGGGCGATGAGCTGCCCCAGGCTGTGCTCGGTGACCTCGATGGCGTGCAGCTGCTGCAGCTGCGTCGTGACCTCGTCGGCCTGCTTGCGCAAGCGCTCGAGGGTGGTGGCCTCGGTCGTCAGCTCCGCCTGCAGGCCGCTGGCCGACTCGCCAATGTGCCCGGTCAGACCTCGCAGCCGCCCGATGATGTCGCCGATGGACAGCTCGGTGGTCGCGGCGGCGGCAGCCTCCGAGGGGGCAGGGGGGAGTGCCTTCTGTGGAGCGGGGGTCGTCTTGGCCTTGGCCTTGAGGGCGCGCAGTTCCTTGGCGAGGGCGTTGTGGGCCGCCAGGATGTCCGACTTCGTGCTTCGCGGGGTGATCTTCTTCATGATGTCGTGTCTCCGTAGGTGTGGGGCGGCTCAGGCGTTGGGGCGGACGAAGGCTTGCTCGGCCAGGTTTTGCGACTTGGCGATCGTGCTGTCGAGCTTGGTGTCGAGGTCGACGATGAGGGCGGCGTGCCGCTGGATTCGTTCCTCGAGGGTCTGCACCTTGAGCTCGAACACCTTGACGTTGCCGTCGTGCTCCTTGTCGAGCATCTCCAGCTCGAACTTCGCCTCGCGATGGACGGCACCGATCGCCTTTTCGCGTGCCGCCTTGGCGGCAGCGGCCAGCTCGTCTTCAAATCCCGCCACGCGAGTGCGTAGGGTGGCGATGTTCTCGGCCTCGTCGGCCAGCACCTTCTCCCGCGCTCCCCAGTCCTTGGCGCGCGTCGATTCCTGCGCGGCGAGGTCTCGCTCCAGCTCCAGTCGCTTGGCCGAGCGCTCGTCGGCATCGACCTTGCGCTGGCGGGCGAGCTCGTAGCCGTGCGCCTCTTCGGCTTGCTCGCGAGCCTTGGCGGTCTCGGCCGACAGCACCTTCGCCTGCTCGTTGCGCTCCTGCTCCTGCTTGGCCCATGACTCGCGCACTGTCGCCATCTGCTCGACGAGCTCGGTACGAGCGCGCTCCGCTTGCTCTTCCCACGCGGCCAGCTTGTGGCGGCCGTCCTGGTCCAGGATCGCGATGGCTTCTGCGGCGACGATGGTGTCTTGGAGCCGCTCGAGCCGTGACTGCTCGACCTCGATGGCGCGGCGAAGCTCGCCACGGGTGTCGGCCTGAGACTCGAGTCGCCCGGCGATTTCGTCGACCGCACTGCCAAATGACAGCTGCAGCTGAGCGAGGCCATTGACGATGCTCTCGACGGTGTATCCGGTGGCACGTTCGACGAGCTCGGCGTGCTGTCGCTGCTCCGCCTCCTCGGCCTTGGTGGAAATCTGTGAGGCGTGGGCCTCGTGCTTGCGCATCAGAGCGCTGAACTGGCGTTGAATCTCGTCTCTGGACTGGGGCTGAGCGACCATGGACATAGCGACGTTCCTCTTGGGTGAAAAAGGGGGCGAGCCTGCATGCCGTTGCGCATGCGATCCCCGCCCGGCGGGTCTACGAGCAAGTGGCCGACGTGGACGTCGGTGATGAAACAGACAGTCGTTGGCACGCGGACGGTGGCGTGGCCGAGGGCCCGCCCAGGGGCATCGCCGCGCTCGGGATGATCCGCGCGGTGAGCCACCAACAGACCGCGTGCGGCGGTCGAATCGGGGTGGTGAAGGGGGCGGGCCGGGGTGGGGCCAGCCCTGTCGAGCAACAAATACAGTGTGTCCGACATCGTCACCATGCGCCACCGTCTGGCGAGGGGCTGGCGACACATATTGTCAGGAGGGGTGTTCGGGCTCGGGGACGCCAAAAGGCGTCATAAAAGCCGATATTCGACGCTCTATAGGCTAGGTCCAAATCCGATTGTGTCGTGCAGTGCTGTCAGGGTGCAGTTTGGCGGCGCTTTTCGCGATTGTCAGGAGCGAGGGAAAACCGGAGGGCGAGCGAGCGGCGGTCGTGGGTGCCCTGCAGAGGTCGGAGTCGGTGTCTTGGTCGTGGGGGCACCAGGCCTGCGGGCGGGCGGCAATCGAGGCGCACGGGCGGGCCTGCGGCGCGTGAGGGCATGGGACACTGGGGTGGATGACGGGGGGGATACCGACGTGGGCGACCGACTTGCTGAGCTGCGCAGTGGCGGTGTCGATGACCGCATGTGGAGCCGAGCCGACGAAGCCGACCGCGAGCGGCGAGACGGATGACAGTGGGACTTCATCGACGCCTGCGACCACGAACTCGGCGACGACATCGGCCGGAGCCGATGGCAGCTCGACGGTGGCGACGGGGTCGGGCGTTACCGGCGACGACACCACCAGTGGTGCCGCTGACAGCTCGGGAGGTTCGGACACCGGTCCTCCCGTCGAGCCGCCTGCCTTTCCCGATCTCGAGATCGGTCCGTACCCCAGTGCGCTGACGATGGCGATCGACTCGATGGAATCGGGCGCTGCCGCTCTCGATACGAGCACCACCTACGATCACAGCGCGGCGCAGGGCTATCTGCTCCAGGCCATCGGCGAGCTCCTGTGGGCGGCCCGCGACCATCAGCTCGACCGACGCGACGCCCTGGTGGCGGCGGCACTGGAGGAGATCGAGCAGCTCGCCGCGGCCGATGACCAAATCGTGGGCGGCGGCCCAGGCTTCGGGCTGACCGACGCCTGGGATGCGTTCGGAGACGGCAGCACCAACCCCGCGTTCACGGGCTACACCTGGCAGTCGGGGATGGTCGCGCTGGGCGTGGCCAAGGTCGCGCGGGTGCTCGAGTACATCGGTCACCCGCAAGCGGCCGCCACCCGGGACTACGCGACGGCCTTGGTCGAGCGCTGGGACCTCCACTACACCTCCGTCACCGACGGCGGCTACTGGTGGTACTCGACCACGGCTTCCGACGCGATCGCGGTGCACAACACCAGCGTGCTGGTGGCGATGGCGAGCCAGATCGTGGCCGACAGCGGAGGCGACCCCACGCTCGCCGTGCGGCCCCCCGCCAGCGCCGACCTGCTGTGGGCGCGGATGAGCGGCAACCCCAGCACGGGGTACACCTGGAACTACGCCGACGACGGCTACCCGGTCGAGCTTCGGCATGCCGAGGATGTCAGCCATGCGCTGGTCACCCTGCAGCTGATGCGGGAGGCACGGGGCTGGGACTGGTGGAGCGACTCCCAGATGCAAGGCGTCGCGCAGACGTTGCTGTCGACCATCTGGACCGGCAACCCTGCCCGGCTCAACGGCTACGTCGACGGCAGCGACGGCGGCAACAACGAGTGGTCCTGGACCCGTGCCGCGGTGATCGGCTACGCCGCGCACGGCAATGCACCGGGCGACGATCCGGAGGTCTTCGATGCTGCGCGCTCGATCTTGTTCTCGAGCTACCTCAGTCGCTTCGAGCGTCCGTTGCGAGGCGGCACCGTCGACTCCGCTCGCACGCTGGCCTTGGCGCTGCTGCTGGCCCGCCGACCCGACGCGTTCGCAGCGGGCAGCGAGTGGACGATGGTCGCGGGGCGAGGAGACGACGCGATTCCCGAGGTGGCCGGAGGGGTTCGTTTCTACACCGTGGATTGGGCGGCGCCGTCCGAGCATGCGGCGGGCTTGCAGCTCCCGGCCCGGGTCGCGACCACGGCCAATGCCAACCTGCTCGTCGATCTGGAGGCATCCGATGCCGGTCGGGTCATCGTGTCGCTGACGTACTCGAGCGCGGTCGCGGGAACCGTGGCGCAGTGGGACGGGCAGCAGTACATATCGCTGGCTCCCTTGCCCGCGACGGCCGACGACCAGGGCACGGTTCGGTGGGTTCGCACCACGTTCGAACTCGATCCGACGCGGTACTTCGACTACCAGGGCGGCGTGCCCGGGACCAACGTCTTGCTGCAGACGAGCGCGTCTGGGGTGGCGGTGCATCGGATCGAAGCCACGCGCCTTTGAGTCGAGCGAACGAGCGGGGTGCTCGCGAGCGACGTCCTGGATTCTGAGCCGGACCGATCGCGGATCGCAGTGACGGTGCCGCCCGTCTTCATCGGTACGGTCCGCCCGGCAGCGACGCCGCATCGTCCAAGCGCGACGCCATCGATTCGCGTGGCGGTCGTGGTCGAGCGGCTTGGTGGCGGGGCGTACGTCCAAGAGCGTGGTGTGCGTGGCGGTCGTCAGTGGCATTAATCGAACGAACACCCGAGACGAGCCCGCGGTCCCGTGGGACGAGCGTCGACGGCCGGGGTCTGGGCCGACTTCTTGGTCGTCGGTGTCCCATGGACTAGGTTCGAAAACGGTACGGTGATGGCGAACCAGAGCAAGGGTTTGGTCCTACAAGGGTATTTTCGCGTCGAGCGAGCTCGCAGCCCCGCGGCGATCTCGGCGGCCGCGCAGCCCAAGGCCGCGTTGCGTTCGAGCCCGCGGCCACCGCGACCCGATCTGTTGCCCCGAAAAATGCGCAGCATGGTCACGCAGCGCAAGACGGGCACCGGGCGGGGGGCGGGGTGGTCCGGAGCGCCCCGCCCGGAGCTGCTGCCGGGGATGGGAGCGGCGCGAGCGGTCAGGCCGCTGACAACGATCCAGGCGCAGGCGGGCGCTCGCATCTCGACCACTCCGGTTCCCGCGGGTCGGCTGCAGGCCGCCGGTGAGGGACGGCCGCTCGAGCCCA
>JAHZJA010000131.1 GCA_022601155.1 Deltaproteobacteria bacterium
AGGGCAAGCTGCTGCGCGCGCTCGAGAACCGCGAGATCGCCCGGGTGGGTGAGACCCAGCGGCGCGCCGTGGACGTGCGGGTGGTCGCGGCCACCAACCGCGATCTTGCCCAGATGATGGCCGACGGGGAGCTGCTCGAAGATCTCTACTATCGCATCGGCGGGATCGAGATCGAGCTCCCCGCCCTGCGGCACCGCGGACGCGCCAACCTCGAACACCTCGCCAACGTGTTCCTCGAGCACTGCCTGCAACGAGATCAACGCGCCGTCCGACTGTCGCCCGCGGCCTACGAAGCGATGGTCGAGTACGCCTGGCCCGGCAACGTTCGCGAGCTCCTGCGTGTGATCCAGCGGGCAACGTTCTGGGCACAGGGCGACCGGATCGATCCAGAGCATCTGCGACTGCCCGTGACGGGGCGGCGGACGGTCTCGATCGTCGACGACCTGTTCACCATGCCCTACAAGGATGCACGCGCAGAATTCGACGCGATGTTTCTGCGGCAGCTGTGGCCGGACGTCGACGGCAAGGTGACCGAGGCCGCGCGACAGATGGGCGTCGACCGACGAACCATCGCCAAGCTCGCCGACCGCATCGGTCTGCGCGACAAGGACAAGACGTCCTAGCGTCCCCGCGGCTTCGCTCTCGCCGCACGAGGTCCACGAGGCGTTCGGTGCGGTACTGAAGCTCGTCGGTCACCACGAGCAACAGCCGCGGCCCAGGACCGGTGAGCGTGGCCCAGAACCCGCCGCCGGGGCCCGCGGCATCCATCTGGGGGTTTCCACCTGCGGGCGGCAGACCGTCCCCGCCCGCTGTCTCGCAACAGGCAATTGGTCCCAAACCCAGACCACGCGTGACGACGGCTCACCCATGCCGGGCATGTCAGGTCATGAGCCGGTTGGTCTCACGTCCCCCCCGTCCCCTCACTCGTGCGCGTCCATCACTCTACGCCTGGTTCCCCGTCATGGTGGTGGCCGTCTTCGCGCTGGCGCTGGGCTCGCTGACCAGCTGCTCCGATGACGACGCACCGCCGCTGCTCCCGGTTCGCGACTGCAAGACCGACCAGGAGTGCCAAGACGCCGACCCCCGCCATGACGTGTGCACGTGGGTCTGCGAGGCCCAGGTCACCTACTGCCGCGTATCGTGCGAGACCGACGAGGACTGCCTCGATCGTGGCCTCCCCGCGGACTACGTCTACTGCGATATCCCGCGACCGGGCGAAGGGTTCTGCAACCAGTACGACTACGACTACAAGCCCGACGGATGTATCCAGGACGTGCCACCGACCAATCCCTCCGACAACGGCGGGGGGTAGGTCGCCGCTATCGATCGCCGATCACCACATCGGGATGACGCAGCAGCACGGTCGCCTGGGCGGGAGAAAACCACGCCCGCTCGGGGTCGATCGCCTGGGCGATGGTGGAGGCCATCAATCGTTCGTCGCCCGCGGCCGGCAGGTGGGACCCCAGCGCCGTGTCGACGTGGAACAGGCCCAAGTAGTGGCCGATCTCGTGCGCCAGCACCACTCCATAGCGAGCCGGGTCATGGATCAACGTCGCATCGGGCCCCGCCTGGCAATCACCGCCCGCAAGCACGACCAGCGACGGCGTCGCAGCGTCGGCCAGGCTCCCGGGAATGCGCGTCGCCTGACCCACGGGGCGTGACCGGCTGGTGGCGGTGGGGTCCTCGTAGTCGAGACACCGCACCAGCGCCACGGGCACGAAGCGGGCGTCGGTAGGATCGGCCTGGAGCTGTGCGTGCACGTGCTGCTGCAGCGAGGCCAAGCCGATCATGTCGGCGCCATACTCCGTCACGCCCGCGTCCGGAAGCTCGAGCTCGGCCTCAAGGCGCAGCTCGATCCCGATATCGGCGAAGCGCTCGACGGCCACCGCCCATGCATCCCACAGGGCCGGATCTTCGGCCATTGGGCCCCAGCCGCTGTCGGCCGCCCGCGCGAGGCGAACGGCCACCGTGGCCGTGGGTGACGACTCGGTCGGCTCGGGCTCGGACGCCACGTCGACGCGAACGGTGCGAGGCATCCCGGGAAACCGGGCGCGGCTGGCAGGGATCGCCAGCCCGCAGTCGAACAGCCCCAGCTCGAGCTCCAGGGTGTCGGCCTCGTGCAGCGGCTCCACGTTCGTCGACATCACGAACACCCCCGCGCCGGGCCCGGGCACGAGGTGCTGATGACCGTCGGACGGGGCCGTCCCCTGCTCGGGCACCACGATCTCGCCCGAAGACCACTGGGCCCGCATCACGCGATGGCACGCCACGGCGTCACCGGTCGTCGCGTCCAGCGGCACCGAGCGCACCGCCACGTAGCGCTGCCCCGCGGGGAACGGTACCGCGATCGTCCCGGCCGCCCCGAAGTCGTCCACGGTCAAGGTGCCGACCTCCCGCCAGGTCACCGGGGGCGGGATATCCGTCGGGAGGACGACCTCGGGCTCCGGATCGTCCGGACCCGACTCCCCCTGCCCCATCCACTCGTCGTCCATGGGCTCGGGGCTGTCCGCGCAGGCTCCCGCCAGCGCGAGACAGACCAACCCTCCCAACCGAATTGCGATCGCGTCAGCCATCGTCTGTGGGGGAGTGCCCACCATCGCCGGAACTATTCAGCGCTCCGCCGTTTCGCGACCAAACGGGCCCAAATCGACCGGTTGCCGCCCTCACGGCATCGCGCCCACACCACACCCGCGCTCAGTCCACCGCCGTCACGGGCAATCGCGCGAGCTTCCCGGCATCGGCCCCGCAACCCCCGGCGTCGCACCCCAGCCCGAGATAGTAGTGATCGCCCACGCGTATCGCCGAGCGAGCGATTGCGTAGGCGTGGGTCTCCGCGACCTGCGTCCATCC
>JAHZJA010001518.1 GCA_022601155.1 Deltaproteobacteria bacterium
GCGCTCACCGAGCGAGCGCGCCGGATGGGGCGGCGGCAGACCGGCGGGTGCCGTGCCCGATGGACCCGAGCCACACGGTCTGGGAGAAGAAGCTACAGCAGCATCTGAAGGTGTGCAGCAAGCTGGTGCAGCGGCTGTTGGGACGTACTCCTGCCGCCACCGTCAACGCATGCGTCGCAGCCTGGGGACCCTCGGGCGACATGGGCGACATGCTGCAGGCGATCATCACCGACGACCAGATGTGGGCCGCCGCCAGCCATCGTCGCCAGGTCAAGAGCCCGTTCGAGTTGGTCGTCTCGGCGCTGCGGGCTGCCGAGAACAACGCGCTGGTCCACAACAAGATCAACCGCGTCCGCATCACCCTCGAGGAACTGGGCCAGCCGATCGGCCTCATTCCACCCCCCACGGGATACCCGGACACGCGCACGGGCTGGGCCAGTGCTGGTGCGAGCATCCAGTGGCATCCGTTCTTGTTCTCGCACCTCAACACCGCCTTCGTCTCCGTCGAGCTCGACGGGGCTCCCGCCGCGCAGGGGATTCCGCTGGAGAACGCGATGGCGACCCTGCTCGGCACCAGCCCGAGCAACGCCACCCTCAACGCGGCCATCGACGACTTCAAGGTCGGCCTAGGCCTCCCCGTCTCGCTCACCGTGCCCTACGTGGCGCTGCGACTCGCCCTCGACCGCGGCGACGAACACCTCGCCAGCGGTGACATTCGATCCGCCCGCACCCTCATCGACGGACTGCTGGCCACTCCCCAATTCCAACGAAAGTGAGCGAACGATGACCAGAGTGATTTCACGACGAAGCTTCGTGCGGACATCGGCGATGGGACTGGCGGCTGCAGCCACCTTGCCGGGCTTGACGGCCAAGGCCGCCCTGGAACCAGCCCCGGTGTTCATCCTCATCTTCTTGCGCGGCGGCATGGACGGGCTGTCGCTGATGGTGCCCAACGGCGGCGAAGGCCGGGCCCGCTACGATCTATGGCGCCCACCCACGGGCACGATCCACATCCCGCTCAGCAGCTCGGGCGCATCCAACCGCGGCATTGCGCTCGGCGGGTCGGGGTTCGACACCCACCCCGCCATGGCGCCGTTGGTAGAGGGCACCGCTTCGCCCTTCGCCCAAGGCCACCTCGCATTCGTGGGCGGTGTGGCAGGGCCGGTGGAGAACCGCTCGCACTTCCAACAAATGGACCTCATCGAGACGGGCTCGAACGGCGCCGTTCCGCTGTCTTCGGGGTATCTGTCACGAGCGCTCGAGGTGCTCGGACTGGAGGAAGAGCCTCTGGCCGGGGTCGCGATGGACCCCCTGGTACCGCTGTCGCTGCGGGGTACCGCGGCCCAGGGCGTCTCCGTGGTCGACTTCGATGGCTTCGGTGCCCTCTCCAACGGCAACTTCGCCAACGATCCCCTGTGGAGGACCAACGAACGACTCGCGGCGCTCAACTCGACCACCACATGCAACACCGCCAACCCCACCTGCGCGGCGTCGGGGCTGGCAGTGGATGCCATCGACCAGGTGCACGCGCTGGGAGCGATAAGCCCCCTGGCATCCGACAGCCTCGGTGGCTCACTGCGTCAGCTGGCCGAGGTGATCGAAGCGGCCGACGCAGGTCAGCTTCGGATCTGTACGTTCGATGTGGGTGGATGGGACACGCACACGGCCCAAGCACCGACCCTCGATAGCCTGCTCGGCTACCTCGCCGGCTCGTTGCGCGAGTTCTACGACGAAGCGGCGACACGCGGGATCCTCGATCGCGTCACCGTGGTGTGCCACTCCGAGTTCGGGCGGCGCGGCGACGAGAACGGCACCAGCGGCACCGACCACGGCTACGGAGGAACGGCCCTGGTGATGGACACGCACCTGCGCGACTCGGTGGTCACCCAAGGCTACGGGGGCGCTCGCTACTTCCCCAACGCAGCTGGTGCATCGTTCTACGCGGACATGGCTGCCGACGGGGTCGGGGACGTGCTACCCAAGGTCCTCGATGTCCGACAGGTGCTGGGCGAGGTCCTGCGCCATCGGCTCGGAGTGCCCAATGCCGAGCTCGATGGGGCCACCGCCACCGTGTTCCCGGGCTTCGACTTCCGCCCCGTCGCGCGGCGGGTCTTGGACGTCTTGCCGTAGCGCAGCCCACCTCATCGACGGGCGCGCGGCCTCTCGCCGTGGCGCCCGTCGCTTCGCCTTGCGTGCCCACGGCCCTCGACTCGACGATCGATGGCGGGGCATGACGGCCGTATCGTGGGACACTGGATGCGCCATGAACGACGCATCGGCCGCCCAACGCCTCGACGTCGTGCTCGACGGCACCGACCGATGGGATGAGCTCGAGCAGCTCGCTCGGGATGCTCCGCCGGAGCTGCTCACCGCCGTCCGGGCCCGGCTGGCCAACGGCCTCACGCCGGCCCAGCTCGTGTTGCTCGTTCCACTGCTGGCTGCGCTGGGTGACTCCGGCCACCCGCTGTTGCTCGAGTTCCTCGACCGCGACAGCCGGACCATCGTGGCCACGCTGGAGGCACTGTCCACACCCGAGACCCCGCTGCGCTACGAGCACCTCGCGCCCTTGCTTCGCCACGACGATGGCGGGGTCATGAGCGCGGCCATCGGTGCCGCCGGATTCGTGGGCGACCCTCGCTTGGTCGACGACGTGTTCGCGCACTGGGATTCACCGAGAAAGATCGACGCCGCGATGTCCC
>JAHZJA010001519.1 GCA_022601155.1 Deltaproteobacteria bacterium
CGAAGCGCTCGCGCGCCAGCCGGAGCCGGGAGTGGACCGTCCGCACGTTCACCCCCAGGATCCGCGAGATTTCGGGCACGCGTACCCCCTCGACGTCGGCGAGCACGAGCACGGTCCGCTTGTCCTCGTCGAGCTGCTCGAGCAATGCGTGCAGCAACGCCTGAGCCTCGGCCTCGGACAGCTGCGCCTCGGGATCGTACTGCGTGGTCCCATGCATCTGATCGCCTGCGCGATCGCGGCGGGCCTGCTCGCGGCGACGACTGCGACGCATGGTCGATGCCACCCGCACCGCCACCGCGTAGAGCCACGTCCGCTCGGACGAACGGCCTTCGAACGCATCCAGACGACGATGCACGACCAAGAACACCTCTTGGACGGCGTCGTCGAGCTCCTGGGCCATCCCCAGCCGCAGCAGCACCCGGCGCACGAACGCGTGGTGCTCGCGATACAGCGCCGCCACGCGTCGCAGCCGACGTGTACGTACGCCACAGCCCGGGTTTGCGCTGCCGTCAGGCACGATGAAGAGCGGTCCTCGTGGGGTTGGTGCCGCCGCAGCGCGGCCGTATCAAAGAATCGTCCTACGATTGTGGATCACGATCCCAAACAGCGCCCGTGGCCCGAATCTCCCCGCGTGGTGCAGTGTTCCGCCCCCCTCGAGATGAAACTGGGGTCGCAGCACCGAGATCGCCCCCTCGAACGCCGCCCACAGGCCCACGCGTGGTCCCACCGCGAGCTCCACCCCCGGCTGGACGACAATCGCGACCCAGGCTGCCGTGGCGCGGCGTGCAACAGCCAGCCCCGGGCCGCTGCCGCGTCCGACCATCGCCCCGACGTCCGCGCCTCCACACAGAGGAAACCGCCAGCGCCCACGCTCCAGGTTGCCGCACACGCGCGCGCCCACGGCCGCCAGCTGAATCGTTGCCCCTGCATCGTCGAAAGCGGGCAGCGCCCTGGTCCGCGGCACCCAGTACTGCAGCGCGAGACGCCCGTGTACTCGCGCCGACCCCAACCACGGCGCAACCCCCAGACCGACCCCCGCCCCGGGAAGGACCAGCCCACCGACGCCCAACCCCAGGCGTACCCCGGCCTCCAGCGCAGGCTCGGTCGACGCCGCTGCGACATCGGCATCCGGCGTTCGAGTGGCAACCGGGGCCACGGTGGCTTCGGGTCGTGGTGGGGAAGGCTCCGAAGTCGCAGGCAGCGGCACGGGTGTCGCCACGGGCTCGACCTCCGGTTGCGTGCGGCTGGCGACCATCACGGGATCGAGCCCCACCGCCACCACCACTGCAATGGCGCGACTGAGCACGGCACAGTCCTGTGCTTCGAGCGCCCGGTGCTCACGGTAGTCGGGGGCTCGAAGCTCGATCTTGGCCGCATACCCCCCCGCGCTCGCCACCACCTCCACCGCAGCAGACATCGTTGCCTCGCGGTCGACCCGTGTGGCCCCGGTGAGCGAGTGCACCTGAGCCCAGATGACCGCATCATCCACACAACCGGGCGGGGCCGAAGACTCGACCGTGAGCGCCAGGTGGGGCTGTGGCGGAGCCCCGGTGCCCAGAGCTGTCACCAGGCCGAGAAGCGAAAATCCGAGCACGGTACGTTTTTTTGATACCCCCAACCCACCGCGGCCACAAACCCCATCGAGAACTTTACGCCATGACTTGCCCGCGCACTTCCATTCCTTGGCTGTTGGTCCCTCTGCTCGCGTTCGCCTGCGACTCCAAGTCCCTCGGGAAACTAGAGTCCAGCGGGGGCGAAACGGCCGCCGGTACCCACTCTCCAACCGGCCCCGGGTCGGGGGGCTCGGGAGACTCGGCAACCGGCCCCAGCTCTGCGTCCAGCTCGGGCTCCGCCACAGGATCGAACACGACCGCGGACGACGGTGGTGAGACGGGGCCACTCAACTGCGACGCTCCGTTCTACTACTTCGAGCCGCCCACGTGCCCAACCGGGGCCCTGGCGATCCCGGAGCGTGGTTGCTACGTGCCGTGCGACCCGGTCAACGACACATGCCAACCCGACACCACCTGCCTTCCCGTGGAGATCAACCCGTGCCCCTGTCTCGACAACGAGCCGTGCTGCGACGCCTGTGCGGGTGAGACCTTCTTGTGCCTGCCCCCACAGTTCGACCCGGCCTGCACCGCGTTGGTCGGCACGTTCACCTCGGTCGACGAGCTCGAGTGTGGTCTGGGCCCCGGGGGCATGGTGGCGCTGTGTCACTGGATGATCACCTTCGACGGGTCGGCCTACGACTGGCTGTACTCGGACGTCGGCGAGGTCGGGCCCTACGCGTGCGCGCAGGGTCAGATCACGACCGACAACGGGACCGATGGGACCTACGACCCCTTGGCTGACACGCTGGTGTGGAGCGGGGTTGCGTACGTCCGCGCCCCGTAGGCCAACGGGCCGCGCAGTCCACAGCCACCCCACCCCATCGTGGCCCCTGCGATCGGGTAGCATCGGGCATGCTCGATGAAGACCAGGGCTGCGCGGTCCTCACGCGCGTCTTCAACGCTCGAGGCTATCAGGTGGAACGCGACGTACCCTTCGAGGAGGGCACGGTCGCGTTCACGGCCGACGGCTGGGATGCCGCCTCCCGCGTGGGATTCGAATACCTCACCCACGCCGCGGGCGACCACCGCGACCTGACCCCCGATGAGATCGAGACCCTCGCCGCTCGCATGGAGCAGGGCGAGCTGTTCTTGTTCATCATCGACGAGCGGCAGGTCGACACGGCCGACGATCTCGAGTGGGCCGCGCAGCGCTTTCTCGACGAGGTCCAGCGACGCCGGGATGCCGCGGCACAGGCCAGCTCATGAGCCAGCGGTGGGTCGATGCGCAAGAGGTGATGCGCCTGGCACGTGCGCAGATACCCGTTCTCATGGCCGAGCGTCGGCGTATCCAAGCCGCCAGCGCACAGCACCAGGTCCAGCTCAAGGCTCTCCACGGCGAGATCTACAAGGCGTGGGAGTACCTCGCGACCGTGCTGGTCCCCGGCATCGTGCCCGAGAACCTCGAGTGGGCCAGCCGTCTGCTCTCGCTGCCGCCCATCGGAGCCCAGGCCGTGCAGGCCGCGATGGTGCAGGACCGCGACCGGCTGCAGGCCACCATGGCCAACCTCGACGACAATGACGACTACGTCCACCGCGAGGCACGGCTCAACGCGTGCTCCATTCATCTGACCGAGCTGGCCGAGTCGATAGCCCCCCTCCAGGACGCGCTGTCGCTGTATCACAGCCTGCCGCACTGGGATGAGCTGCTCGACTCGGGCTATGGCACCGACGCGTACGCGGGCAAGTGGTACACGCTGTCGTACTACCAGCACTGGAAGTACGGCGACCAAGCCGTGGCCGCACTCGGCGAGCAATTCGGGGTAAAGACGTTCGCAGAGCTTCGCGCCCGCTACGAGCAAGAAAAGGCCGCCTGGGACCAACTGGTGACCTCACGGACGGAGTACCAGCGCCAGCAGCACGCGGTGCAGTCGGCCGTACAGCAGTACACCGAAGCGGAGCGACACCTGGCCAACCTCGCGTCCCGACATCTGAGCCGAGTGCGGGGGGTGGTCATTGAACACCTGTCGCCGCTGGGTCGCGACCAGCTGGCCAAGATGCTCGCGAGCTACGAGACGGGCCTGGTGGCGCTCAAGCGGCTCGATGGGCTCGAGGCCAAGTATCGCTACCTCGAGATCACCCACCAGCGCTGGGTCCTCGAGCCCGCGGCCGGAATCGAAAAGGCCCTGCGCAAGGCACAGCGCGACCTGGTCAAGCTGCAGCGCCCCAAGCACGTCTATCGCCGCTTCCCCAGTGCCGACATCGAGCGGCGGTTCATGGACCGCCAACCCAAGTGGGACAAGCGCTGGACCCGGTACCAGGACAGCCGCACCCGGCTCATCGGCTTCGACGACTACGGGACGTACGACTTCGACGACGCCACACCATGGTGGTCGGTGATGACCGGAGACGCGGTCAAGGCGAGGTTCATCCCCGAGGTCGCCGTGTACTACGAGCACCGCAGCGCCACCAAGCAGCACTCGCAGGAGGACCACGAGCAGCAAGCATTCGCCGCCGTGGCCAGTGCCGCCGACTACGACGATGGTCGCGACGATTTCGACGACATGAGCTGACCGCATGGCCGAGCTGCCCAACAAACTCAGCTTCGTCAGCTACGCGGTCAACGGCCGCGGCCTGGGGCACCTGAGCCGACAGATCGCCATCCAGCGGTGGATTCGACGCTACGCCACGTTCGCGGGCGTGCGCTCGGAGCACTGGTTTCTGACCACCTCGGAGGCCGACACCCTGCTGCACCGCGAGGGCTTCGCGGGCTTCAAGCTTCCCAGCAAGTCGGTCATCGAGACGGCCGGGATTTCCAAGCTGTCGTATCTGGCACTGGCCAAGCAGTGGGTGTGGAACTCGGTGGCGCTGCTACGCCCCGATGTCTTCATCGTCGACACCTTTCCCAACGGCTCGTTCTCCGAGCTGCTCGGCGTGCTCGACCTGTGTCGCCACAAGGCACTGGTGCTGCGACCGGTCAAGCCCGCGTTCGCCCGCCAGGCCGCCTTCTCAGCCGTCGCCGCGCTGTACGACCGCGTGGTGGTTCCGCAGCACCACGAGGTGGCGGGAGCTCCGGTCATCGATCTACCCCCGGGGCGTCGGCGCAACGTGGGGCCCGTGATGCGCTGGGAGCGATTCGAGCAGCTGCCGCGGGACCAGGCTCGTCGCCACCTCGGCGTCCCTGTGGACGCACGGTGCTGGTTGGTCTCGGCCGGCGGCGGCGGTGACGACACCGTGGGCTCGGTCTACGACCGCATCGACGAGCTGGCCGCTGCCGATCCCACCGCGTGGTGGGTGTTCGCGGCGGGGCCGCTGTACTGCGGACCGCCGCGAGCGGGACCGCAGCGGGTGTGGTGGACCACGCCCGATCTCGGGGCGCACCTGGCCGCGTTCGATGGTGCGATCAGTGCGGCTGGCTTCAACTCCGTGCACGAGCTGTTGTTCGCCGGGGTCCCCACGATCTTCGTGCCCCAAGACAAGATCGCCGACGACCAGGCCCGGCGCGTCGACGCCTATGTACGACGCGGCGCCGCGCTGCGAGCCACGCTCGAGCCCGGTTCACTGTTGGCCGCGATGGAGCGGCTCACTGCGAACGGAGCGGCCGAGGCGATGGCGGAGGCGGCCCGCGACGCCGTACCGAACAACCACGCCCGGGATGCCGCGGCCGAGATCTTGGCGCTGTGCCTCCCCGATGCCGTCCTCTCTCAGGCCCGATCCGAGCTCGACGACGCCCTGCTCACCGACGCCGCCGCGGCGGGGATCGACCTGACCGACCTGGTCGATCTGGGCATGGCGCTGCACTGTGGCGAGGGTGGGCCGGCCCCTGACCGCACGACCCTGGAGCTGTCGTGTGCGGCCGAGCTGCTGGAGACATCGCGCGCCGCCGGGGTGCCCGACGCCGCGTTGATCCGAATCGCCCACACGCTCGCGCGCAAGCTCAAGGGTCCGCGGGCGACATCGAGCGAGGAGCTGGCCGCCGCGCTCGTGTCGATGGTGGAACACCCCGCGGTGGCCGGGCAGTGGTCGGCCCTCGCGATGCTGCTGTCCTCGATTCCCAGCGAGCGCAGCTGGGGCCCGCGCAAGCTCATCGAGCAGTGGTGCACCCTGGCCGACGAGGCGCTCGACCGCGGCCATGACCTGGTGGCTGTTGCCCGCATGGTGCTGGACGACGAGCACCAACGCTCGACCCACGAGGGCTCCGGGGCGGGCAAGAACGCCGCCATGATCGCGCGGATCCGTGCCGCCATCCGCCACGGCGACCAGGCACCGACCTCGGTGCTCCCCGTCCCTGTACCGCGGGGCGCCGAGGAGGCCTCGTGAAGACGCCGTCCAACGCCCAGCTGCGCCTCCAGAGCCTCGACGACCAGCGGCTGCGCCTGGGGCCCCAGACCGTTCACCTCGACATCACCAACGCCTGCAACACCGACTGCGTGACTTGCTGGGACCACAGCCCGCATCTGGACACCCCGCAGAGCATCACGTGGAAGCGGCAGCGTGCCGATCCTCGGCGCCTGCGCGAGGTCGTCGACGACATCGAGAGCCTCGGCGGACTCGAGGCGGTGATCGTCTCTGGGATGGGCGAGCCCTTCACCCACCCGGACGTGTACGAGATCCTCGGCGACCTCAAACGCCGCGGGCTGCACGTCACCGTCATCACCAACCTGCTGGCCGCCGACGCCGACGAGATCATCGCCCTGGGGGTCGACACGCTGCTCATCGGCATCCACGGGGCGACCGAGCGCGCCTACCTCGACTTTCATCCGTCATGGAGTCCCGCGCACTGGCAGCGCCTGCACACCACGCTGGAGCGCCTGCGCGACGCCGGCCGCCGCGACAAGCACGTGCAGGTGATCTGCCGGACCAACGCCCACCAGTTGCTGGCCATGGTCGAGCAGGCGCATCGCTACCGTGCCCATCGGCTCAACTTCAAGCTCGCCTCGTTGGCCGGCGGCACGCAGGCGGTGGCGATCGACGACCGCCAGCGGCTCACCTTGCTGGGCAACGACATCGACGTGGCGCGCCACCGCGCAGACGAGCTGGGCGTGGTGCACAACCTCGATGTGTTCGAGGCTCAGGTACGAGCCGGCGGTGCCCTGACCGCTCCCATCGAGGACATCGGGTGCTTCCTCGGCTACCACTACAGCCGGATCACCGTGGACGGCACGGTGCTGTACTGCTGCAATACCGAGGTGGTGGTGGGCTCGCTCGCGACCGGCGAGCGATTCTCCACGCTGTGGACCGGACCCGCATGGGAGGACTTGCGAGCCCGACTCCGTGCCGGCCGCTACTTTCCCGGCTGTGTTCGCTGCGGCAAGCTCAACCAGAACGTCAAGCTGTCGAAGCGGTTTCGCGAGCGGTTCGGGGAGCAACGCTGGCAAGCCGCCACGGGCACGTCGCTGGCCTCCTCCGCGCCCACCACTGCAGCGCCGGACGTCTCCACGGGGCGGCCTCCCTCGCTTCATGACGTGCAGCAAGCCCTGGCACGGCGTGGACTGAAGGTGTTGCCATGACCCGGCGGCTCCCCATCGTACCGAGCGCCGAAGCTCCGCGCGCACAGCTCGTCCACGATGCCCCTGCCGCACCGCCATGGGACCACCTTCCCACCGTCGAGTGGCAAGTGTGCGGACAGTGCAACTACGACTGCAGCTACTGCATCCAGTCCAAGAAATACCGGGTCGGCTACCCGACCGCACAGCAGCTCGACAGGGCGCTCACCGTGCTGGCCGAGCTGGACGGGCGCTGGGAGGTGAAGATGACCGGTGGCGAGCCGTTCGCGTCGCGGCTGTTCTTCGACCAGATCGTCCCGGCGCTGGTCCAAACGCCGCACCGGATCTCGACCTTGACCAATCTCTCGGCGCCGGTCCGCCAGCTGCAATGGTTCGCCGAGCAGTGCGGCGAAAAGCTGGGGATCGTCTCGGCGAGCCTGCACTTCGAGTTCACCACCACCGATCAGTTCCTGCGCAGCCTCACCGCCATGCGGGATGCCGCGCACGCTGAAGCGAGCTTCGTGGTCAACTGCGTGCTGGCCCCTGCGCACCTCGAGGCGGTCGCTCGCGCCCAGCAACAGGTCCAAGACGCGGGCTTCCGGTTCTTTCCGCAGCTGATGAAGGTCAAGCACGGTCTGTTCCCGTACGACGACGGCCAGATGGAGGCGGTGCGGAACATCGTGGGGGACCTCTCGCTCGCGACACGACTGCGGACCGCCAACATGGCGCCCGCCTATACCGGGCGGCTTTGCTGGACCGGTGCCCGCTACTTCGTCCTGCTGCAGTCGGGCGACGCGTGGTCATGCCGCTCGGCCCGGCGCTACGACGAGGGCTACCTCGGCAACGCCTACGACGGCTCGCTGTCCCTGCGTACCCGACCGGTCCGCTGTGCCTACCCCCTGTGCCCCTGTACCGTCCCCGCCAACCGGGGAATGATCGAGGGCGTGGAGCGGTCACCACGATGAAGCGTCCCCCACCCCCCCCGGTTCCGACCGACCGCGAGATCCTCGAGCCTACGCCCGCCCCCGCGCGCGGCGTGATCTCGTGGAACATGAACACCAGCTGCAACTACCGCTGCAGCTACTGCACCCAGCGCTTCATGGACGACCGCGGTCGGTGGGCGCGCGACGTCCCCCGCTTCATCGAGGCCTTCGGGCGCCTCCCTGGCCCCTGGGAGGTCAAGATGTCGGGGGGCGAGCCCTTCGTCCACCCGCAGTTCCTGGAGATCGTCACCGCGCTCGCCGCCCTGGAGTTCCGCATCTCGGTCGTCACCAACTTCTCTGCCAAGCGCTCCACCCTCGAAGCATTCGTCGACGCGGCGGGTCCTCACCTGGGTGTGGTCAGCTGCTCGTTGCACCTCGAGTACGTCTCGATCACCGACGATCCGGCCGCACGTGACACGCTGTCGGATTTCATCGCGCGCGCACAGTGGGTGCAGTCGCGGCTGCCCTCGACGGGCTCGGTCTGCGTCACCTGCGTGGCCACCCGCACCAACCTCCCAACCCTGGCCGCACTACGGGCACGGTTCGATGCAGCCGGCCTGGTCTTCAAGGTTCAGCCGCACAAACGAGACCGGGAGGTCATCGAGTACGCGCCCCACGAACGTCAGCAGCTGGTGCAGCTGGGCGGGCACAACCTCACGGGCTCCATCGCCCCCGACTTTGGGGGACAGCCGTGCTGGGCCGGCTCCAAGTACTTCATCGTCGACGACCGCGGGCTCGCATTTCGCTGCTATCCCGCCCGACGCTACCGCGTGGAGCGGATGGGGAACCTCCTCGACGACGGGTTCGCGCTCGCCGACGGCCCCACGCCTTGTCGCTACCGCTACTGCAACTGCACCGTGCCGATCTCCCGCGGCATGATGCCCCGACCCGCCGCACACGATGCGGCCCTGGCCCGCCCGTGAAGTACACGACCTTCCGTTCCCTCATCATCGTCGCCGGCCTGGGCCTCACCGGCCTGGGGTTTTGGCAGTGCTCACGCTGCGCGGCTCACCGCGACGCCGACGACCAGCGCTCCGCCACCCAGCCGTCACCGCGCTCGGTGGCAGCGGTCCCCGAGCCCCCGGTGGCCCCTCCGCCAGCGGGGGCCTCCGACCCGCTGGCGGCCGGAACCCCGGTCGATGTCGCGATGGCGTCGGCCCGCGCCCGGCCCGTGCAGTCCAAGATCAAGGATGCCAGCAAGGGTATGGCGTTCAAGATCAACATCTACTCCGACGACGGCTCCCGATGGAATCGCGCAAAGATCGACCTCGACCGCGACGATCACTGGGATGAAAAGTGGACCTTTGGCAGCGATGGGTCGATCGAGAAGAAGGTCGCCCCCAATGACGACGACAGCTACAGCCTGAAGTTCGCCTTCGGGACCGACGGCTGGCGGCCCCTCCCGTAGCGCCCGCCCTACGCCCGCCGGGCGTGGATGAACGAGGTCGAGACAGGCAAGGCCGCGACGGCGGCCTGCTCGTCGTCGGTACGAGCCCGCGACCCCGGACGAGGTTCCGCGACCACCACGGCGCCACCCCGCCGTCGGAGTCGGCCACGCTCGGCCGCCGCGTGAGGCCGAGCGTCGGCATCGGTGTCCTTGGGCGCATGGAACGTCGATGATTCGAGCGAGAGCGTGAGGCCGAGCCTCGGCATCGGTGTCCTTGGGCGCATGGAACGTCACTGATGGCGAGCGGGAGCGTGTTCCTGGAGCGTGCGACGTCAGGAGGAAACTGATGACAGCGATGCGCGTGCTGTCCCACGAATCCGATGCGGCGGATCTCGGCGGTGGCTTCACACCGACCGTCGGCACGGGACAGCTCTGTCATGAGATCTATGCGTCGATGCAACACGGTCGTGCTCGGTGGTAGCGGGGTCGCCGGCACCGGTATCGTCGGCTCCCTCCTCGAGGCGGGCACCCACGTCGATGTCATCGACCTACAGCCTCCGACCCACTCACATCCCAACCTCGGCTTCATCGAGGCCGATCTACGCGAGCCCGCAGTCGTCGGCCGCGTCGCTGAATACGAGCAGGTCGTCGTTGCATTCGGCCTGCTCGCCCGAGGCCTGGGGCAGCGCCCCCGCGCCGCATACGAGTTCAACCTGAACACCACATTGAGTGTGGTCGAGGCCGCCCGCCGCGGGCACTGCCGCCGGTTCGTGTTCCTCAGCAGTGCGATGGTCTACGACCGCGGTCGAGCATCCGGCCCCCTCGCCGAGGAGGCCGCGGTCGTCGGCCGCTGTGGCTACACGCACTCGAAGCTCGCGGTCGAGCATGCGCTGCGGTGCGCAGTCGAGGCCGACATGGCGCCCACGCTCGTGCTTCGACCCTTCACCATCTTCGGTCCCGGGCCGCTGCGTGGCGACGCCGGGCACCTGGTCGGCCGCTGGCTCGAGCTGGTCCGCGCCGGAGAGGCGCTGACGGTCCATGGGGACGGCACCCAGACGGTGGACCTGGTGCCGAGCTCCGTGCTCGGGGACACATGCGCTCGGTTCTTCACGCAGGACGACGCACCCGCCCTCCAGGTCCTCAACGGAACCTGCGGTCGGCCCACGACCATCCGAGCCCTCGCACAGCAGTTTTGCCGCCACTTTCCCGGCGCCACCGTTCGCACGATTGCCGCCCCCCCAACCGCAACCCCCTCGGCGCAGGTCTGGGGCGACGGGAGCGCGCTCGAGGCTTTTCTCGGTGCGCCGCTGCCCGAGCCCTCGATTGCCGTGGACACGTTCCTCGCGGGGCAGTGAGCGATGCTTCCCCTGGTCGTCGCCCTCTTCGTCGCGCTCGCGCTGACGACATGGTTCCAGCGCGCTCGTGGATTCGGCGTGACCGCACAGGCCAATCCCGACGTTGTGACGCACGACCGAACGATCCCCTTGCTCGGTGGGGTCGCCATCATGACCGGTCTGCTGGGCGGACTCGGCGTGTACGGCTTCGACCCTCGGTCACAGGTGCACTATCTCGTGGCGCTCGGGCTCCTGGTCGGGCTTGGCCTGTTCAAGGATCTTCGACAGCGGGACTTTTCCCCCGCGGTGCAGCTGCTGGTACAGACGATCGCCGTCAGCGTGCTGGTCTTCGATGACCCGCAGCCATCGCTGCCGTCGTCCGCGGGGCAGGTGCTGCTGGGCGTGCTGTTCATCAATGGCCTCAACTTCATCGACGTGATGGACGGACTCGCGAGCACCGTGACGATCGTCTGTGCGGGGTCCATTGCGACCGCGCTCGTCGTGCTGGGGATCGGTGACCCGACACCCGCGCTCGTGCTCATTGCCGCCACCATGGGCTTTTTGTGGTTCAACCGCCCCAAGGCCACGATCTTCATGGGCGACGTCGGCTCGTTCGGCATTGCCCTGACCCTGCTGTGGTTGTTGCGTCCGGCATGGAACCACCCCGACGTCAGCGGCCCCCTCATCGCGGTGGTCCTGGCGGCCCCCTTGCTCGAGGTGCTGGTGACCGGTCTCAGCCGGGTGCGTCGTGGGCGGTCGCCATGGGTCGGCGACGAGCTCCATCCCAGCCTACGCCTGCTCGCGCACGGTCTGCGGCCCCTCGTCGTGATCGCGATCTACGCTGCGGTCACGGCATTGGCCGGGCTCGTGGCCGTTGGGGCCAGCGTCGCCATCGCCCAATGACCGCTCCCCGCCGCATCGATTTCATCGTGGGCATGTCGCGGACCGGCATCACCTGGCTCACGCGTGCCCTCAACATGCACCCGCAGCTCGCGACCTTCGGGCAGTCGCGGTTTTGGGGCAAGCACTTCCGCGGTCCGGCCGATCCTCGCGGCTACGATGCGCCCGAGCTGGCCCGCATCCATCGCAGGCTGAAGCGCTCGACCTGGGACGCCACGGTCGGACGTGGGCCTGGCTGCTTCACGCTCGGGCTCGACGACGTCCGACACCAGCTCGACCGGGCGTGGTCGCAGCTGCGGCCGCCCGTGCCGCCTTCGCGCGCGTTCGAGGCTCTGGCCGAGGTCTTTGCCACCGCGGGTGGAGCCGACCACGTGCTGGAGAAGACCCCCCACCACATCCTTCACATCGACAGGATTCGGAGCCACTTCCCGCGCGCCCGGTTCGTGATCATCGAGACCGGCGCCGACGACTACGCCGCGATTCAGCGCGGCCAACCGGACCTTCGCCATCATCCCATCGCCGTTGCACTGTTGTTCCGCCGCTACGCCACGGCCTGTGCCCAGGCCGCACGACAGCTGGGTGACGACGCGGTGCGCGTGCAGCTTCGCGCGCTTGCCAAGGACCCCGACCGCGCCCTCGCTCCGGTGTTTCGCGTGCTCGGTGTGGAGCCCGTGCCCATCGCCAACGCCATGCCTTCGGTCGCGGAGGCGGTGCCGGAGCCGTTCGCCGGACCTCCCCCGGCCGTGGATCGTTTCTGGATTCGCCGGCTGTCGGACAGCGCGACACGAGCAGAGGCCGGCCCACGGCCGTCGATCCCCGCACTGATGACGTCACTGCTCACGCTGCCGCCGTGGGCACTCGATAACCTCCGCACCAACCTCGCCGACGTCGAGGGCTCCCTGTTCCACTACTACACCCGATGGCTGGGGAGGCGATGATGACCCGGCCCGCCGTGCACCTGCTGTTTGGGATGCCGCGAAGCGGGACCACATTCCTCGCGCGCGCTCTGGAGACGCTACCCGGCGTCGCCGTCTTCGGTGAGAGCGACTTCTTCGGCCGCAGCTATGTGCGCCCAGGTGACGATGGCCTCTACGATCGGCGCGCCCTCGCGGCCGTGGTGGCGAAGCAGTCGACCAAGGAGTGGAGCGACACCACGGGGGATCGGCATCACCCCCTCGCCCGGATCCCGGGCGGTACCTACCCCCAGCTCGTGGCCGATGCCCTCGGCGAGCTCGCTCACGCAACCCCCCGCGCGGCCTTCGATGCAATCGCGGCCGCCGTCGCCCGCCACACACGCTGCGCAACGGTGATCGAGAAGACCCCCGGACACCTGCTGTTCGTCGACCGCGTCGCCACGGCGTTGCCGGACGTCCGATGCGTGGCGTCGTGGCGTGAGCCTTCCGGGTTCGTCCGGTCGTTCCTCGGGCTCGATCAACGCGCCCCGAAGGCCATGGTCCGCATGCTGGGCCGACTGTCGCGCCACACCGCCGTGGGCGTGCTGATGTGGCGCTCCTATATGCGCGCCCTCCAGCGGGCACGCACGTGCTTGGGCTCCCGACTGATGGTCCTCGACTACGAGCAGCTGCGCGTCGACCCCACGCGAACGGTGGCCCGGGCAGCTGCCCACTTCGACCTGCCGGAGCCGACCACGGACCTCGGCGGTCTGCCGCGCAACG
This sequence comes from Deltaproteobacteria bacterium, assembly GCA_022601155.1. Taxonomy (GTDB): domain Bacteria; phylum Myxococcota_A; class Polyangia; order Nannocystales; family Nannocystaceae; genus Paraliomyxa. The sequence goes on from JAHZJA010001519.1 coordinate 13,317, forward strand.
CCACCGCCCAGCCGGGCGACGCGGCACCGACGGACCTAAAGCTGTGGCTGCGCCTGCTCGCGAACGATGTCGAGCGGGGAGCGGTGGCCAGGGCTGCGCTCCCGCCGACCTCCCCCGCCCGGGCGCTGCGTTCGGTGACCACCGTCATCCCGGCGTCCGTCCTGTTCGCAGCCCGGGTGTTGCCGCAGGTCGAGGGCCCGCTGGCGTATCTCCGCGGCTACTTGGGCCGAGGTGGCGCGCAGTGAAGATCCTGTATCTCGCGCAGACGTTCCCGCCCGAGCCCGGTGCGACCAAGCGTCCGGCACGCCAAGCGGCGCAGTGGGTGCGAGCGGGCCACGAGGTCACCGTGCTCACCGCCTTGCCGAGCTATCCCCTCGGTCGCCGTCTGCCCAGCCACCGCGGCCGCACCTTCATGCGCGAGCGAATCGATGGCGTCCAGGTGCTGCGTGTCCGATCGATGGCCGCCGCCAACGTGGGCATCGCCCGGCGCGCCCTCGCGTTCGCGAGCTTTGCCGCCGCGGCGACCATCGTGGGCTCGTTCGTCGCCCGGCCCGATCTCGTCATCGGCAGTATTCCCAAGCCAGGGACCGAGCTGGCCGCGCTCGCCCTCAGTCGTGTGCATCGCTGCCCGCTCGTGCTGGAGGTACGAGACGTGCTGCCGCATAGCCTCGCCGAGGTCGGCCTCCTGCCACGCACGACCACCTTCCGGGCGCTCGAGGCTCTGTACGGTGCCGTCTATCGTCGGGCGGAGCGCCTTGCGGTCACGGAGCTGGCCGCGGCGGAGCTGTTGATGCGGCTGGGTGTCCGGCGCGAGGCGTTGCTGACGTGGCCTCATGCCTGGGACGCCACCGATCTCGCTGACGACTCCGATGGCCACGCGCTGCGTACACGCCTGGGCTGGGAAGGCTGCTTCATCGTCGCCTACGCCGGGAGCTTCTCGGCCCACTATCGGGTCATGGATATGGTCGCGGCGGCCGAGCGCCTGCGGAAGACCCTGCCCAGTCTACGCCTGTTGCTGGTGGGCACCGGTGCCACCTTCGATGCCGTGCAGCGGGCCGCGGCCACCGTGCCCAACGTCCACCTGACCGGTGGGATCGAGCCGGGCTCCATGGGGCCCTACCTTCGCGCCGCGGATCTGTTCCTGTGGCCGGCCGTCAACGCCGATGCGCTCGGTGGCACCAAGATCATCGAGTATCTGGCCGTGGGCCGACCGGTGCTGGCTCTCGAAGGCACACCCGACGCCGGGGCGACCCTCGCCGCGATCGGTGCGGGCGAGGGCGTCACCGCCACCGACGGAGCGGCCCTGGACGAGGCGCTGTGCCGCTGGGCCGATGCACCGCAGCGCCGCGCGCTCGCGGGTCGGTGCGCACGCCAGCATGTCCAACCGCGCGACCGCGCGACCGTTGCCGCCGCCGCGCTCGACGATCTTCACGCTGTGTTGTCGACCTGCCCCTGACCGTCCCCAGGAACCTCGCCATGTCATCTCTCGCTTTGCTCGGTGGTACTGCCTCCGTACGACTCCCCCAACCTCACTTCCGCTGGCCACTGGTGACCAAGGCCCATGAGGACGCCGTCCTCGGGCTACTGCGGGCGGGCGAAGTCTCCTACCACCGCAGTGCCGGGGCCGTGCAGCAGCTCGAGCAACGGTTCGCCGCACTGGTCGGTGTCCCGCATGCCCTCACCACACACTCGGGGACCGGGGCGCTGCTCGCTGGGTTCTTCGGCCTCGGCCTGCGCCCCGGGGACGAGGTCATCGTGCCCGCCTATACCCACCTCGCGACCGTCTTTCCCCTGCTACACCTGGGTCTGTGCCCGGTCTTGTGCGACGTGGATCGGCAGACAGGCAACATCGACCCCGAGGCCATCGTCGCCCGCATTGGACCACGAACCCGCGCCATCGCCGTCACGCACCAGTTCGGCCATGCGTGTGACATGAAGCGGATCGTGGCGATCGCACGGGCCCATGATCTGCAGATCCTCGAGGATTGCTCGCACGCGCACGGGGCCACCGTCGACGGCCAGCATGTCGGCCAAGACGGCGACGTCGCGTGCTTCAGCCTGCAAGCGCACAAGACCGTGTGGGGCGGTGAGGGAGGGATCCGGGTCACCCGTCACGCTCGCGTCGCCGAGCGGGCTGCGTTGCGCGGACACTTTCGCCAGCCGCACGACTACACCAGCCAGGAGGCCATGCCGTGGGTCGACAGTGGGTTCGGGCTCAAGTCGCGGATCCATCCGCTGGCGGCGGGGCTCGCCGTGGTCGGGCTCGACACCCTCGCGCAGACGGTCGCGGCACGTCGCCGCAACTACCACCACTTGTGCGCGCGGCTGGCCGAGATTCCCGGCTTGCGACCGTTGCCGACCGCCCCGGGAGTGGATCGTGGAGGGCACTTCCGCTTCATTGCCCACTACGACCGCGAGGCGCTCCACGGGCTCGCGCCACAGCGCTTTCTCGAGGCGGTCCACGCCGAGGGGGCGACCGAGGTGTGGCCGGGCTGGGCCGCCCGAACGCTGGACTCGTACCGCATGTTTCACAACGCCGAGGATCCGATCGGGCTGTTCGGGTCCGACTACGCGAGCCATGCTCCCGGTGATTTTCCTGCCGCGAGCGCGTTCGCGGCCAATACGCTTCAGTTTCCCGCGTTCACCGAGCCCGCTAACGAGATCATCGATGCCTACGCGACGGCGCTGCACAAGGTCGCCAGCAACGCGCAGACACTGGTCGACTGAGCCCGAGTCATCGACGCTCTCGGTACGCGGCCGGACCCGACATGAAACACCGATTCGGACGGCGTCCGATCATCTCCACGGTGCGCACCGAGAGTCTCGGCCATCGGTGACCCCGCGAGATCGTGGGTCGTGAAAGTCCAATGTTCGACGCACAAACGACGTCCACGAGGGTTCATCGCAGGTTGTGGACCTCTCCTCGGCCCGCCGAGCGCCGCGGTGCCTGCGCCCAAGGTCCACCGAAAACCTCACCAGCGATGGAAACCAGCGTCGCCGGCCATACATAATGGCCGAACGGCTGCCCTCCGTACGACGTCGTCCCCTCGTCCAAAGCGCCTGCCATGCCCACACGTGTTCACGTCCTCACCACCACCGCTCTGTGTCTCGCTTCGTGGAGCTGCACCACATCGACCACAGGTGGAGCCGAGCCCTCCCCGACGACCGGGCAGGATCCGACCGGTGCTCCCCCCGTGAGCACCACCGAGAACATGGTCACCGGTAGCGCCACCACGGCCACCACCGGCGGCGCCGTCGATTCGACCACGAGCGAGGAGCCCGGCGACACCCAACCCCTGTTCGATGTTGGGGGCGGCCAAGACCTCGGCTCGGGATGTGGCGGAAGCGGTCCACCCACCAACGCAACGCTGACGGGCACCGTGTGGGCACCCAACGGAGAGATTCCGGTCAGCGGCGCGCTGGTCTACACGACATCGAGCCTCCCCACGGGCATCCCCGATCAGGTCTACTGCGAGGAGTGCGAGGCGCTCACGTGCGACGACCTGTTCACACTGAGCGAGGCCGACGGCAGCTTCGCGCTCCAGACCATCGCCGCCGATGCCCAGTACCTGGTCGTGCGCAAGGGGCAATTCATGCGGGTCACCCAGATCGACATCGCGGAAGGTCCGGCCCCCCTAGACGCCAGCGTGACCAGCCTGCCCAGCCAGCGCGACCCAGCGGCGGGCGAGTACATCCCCAACATCGCGGTCGGCTACGGATCGTTCGACCGCATCGAAGACACGCTGGGCAAGTTCGGACTCGGAACGACGGCCATCTCCAACATGCAGGAGACGCTGACCCCGGGCACGGAGCCGTTCGACATCTGGGACAACGGCGGCGGCAACGATGGGTTCACGCAGCAGGGCACGTTCGCGGACCTCATCAACGACCCGGTCCGCATGGCGGACTACCACATCATCTTCGTCCCCTGCTCCAGCGACACCTATCTCAGCGCCCTCAACATGGCCACCATCGCGAACATCCGCGACTGGGTTGCGGCGGGTGGCCGCTGGTATGTCGCCGACTGGGCCAATGAGTGGATGGAGCAGGTGTTCCCCGACTACCAGACCCTCGACGGCGAGCCCAACAACGCCGACGGCAGCGTCTACGACTCCGACGCGACCGTGCTCGACCCGGGCATGCTCGCCTGGCTGCAGGCCCTGCCCCCCGCGCTCAAGGACATCAACCCGCTCAACGACGAGTCCCATCCCACGTTGCTGGACCTGCCCGCGTTCGTCACCACCGTCGACAACTGGTCGGTCGTCGAGCAGGTCCACCCGATCCTGGTCGACGACGGTATGGGCGCGATGGTCGACGTTGGGCACACCGTGTGGCTGGAGGGGGCCGGAGGCGGCTTTGGCGTGCACCCGTTGACGGTCACCGGTCAGTTTGGCTGCGGCAAGATCCAGTTCACCAGCTACCACGGGGCCGAGTTCTTCGACTACGTCGGACTGTCGCCCCAGGAGCTGATCTTGATCTACACGATCCTCGAGATCGGTGTCTGCCAGAACAACATCCTGCCGCCGCCGCAGGGCTGACGCCGACGGATCCACATCGCGAGGGCGCCCAGGGTCGATCGACCCCAACCGGGCGCCCTTTGCCATGGCGCTGCGGTGCAACGACCCCTGGGCTCATGGTGCGACCACCTCCATGCTGGTGGACACCATGACTTCCACTCGCCCGATTTCCCTTGGTGTCGCGTGTCTGCTGGTGCTCGGTGCAGCCTGTGATCTGTCCGATGACTCCAACGACCCGCGCACTGACGACCGCCTGCGACACATCCACTTCGACG